>OMRJ01000158.1 GCA_900313475.1 uncultured Eubacteriales bacterium
GTCTGTCTGTCTGTCTGTCTGTCTGTCTGTCTGTCTGTCTGTCTGTCTGTCTAAAATTATCGCGCGATTCATGTTCCCTGTCAACCCCTTTTCTTCACTTTTATGCAACTTTATATTCCTCACATTTCATATTTTAGCATTTTGCGCGGAATTTGTCAATATGAAGTTTAGGGTTTGTTTAATAGTCTGTTTCACATAAAAATGCCGCGGCGGACATTCAATGTCCGTTACGGCGGTGCTTTTTACAGTTCTTTCAGTTTTTCGGGATGTTCGTTGAGATTCGTCATTTCAAAGCCGTTGTCTGCATCATAGAAATAGCAGTCGCCGTCTTCATTTCCCGCAACGGTATACCATCTGCCGTTCTCAAAGCAGATCGCGGCGCCGTTATCACAGGCTATGCCCGAAAGGTCATGCTCCTTTATTGCCTCCGCAAAGGTCTGCCAGTTTTCGCTTTGATAGTGCGGACAGTTGACATACGGCAAAAAGCCGAGACAGTCTTTAAAAACAAATGCGTGATCGATTCCGCAGTCGTCATATCCGCGGGCAAACCAACACATCGCGCCGGAGCTTAAGCCGCTCATAATGCATCCCCTGTCGTAAGCCTCACGAAGCTTTTTGTCCGCGCCGGTCTTTCCGAACGTATCCATAAGAAGCTCCAGATTTCCGCCGCCGACATACACAATATCGGCGTTTGACAGCTTAAAATCAACCGTTTCGGCATCCGTGACCCCGTGCAGCAAAAACAGAATATCCGTGACGCAGCCGAGCGACGAAAATGTGCTCAACAAATGCTCGTCCCCCGAGATATCGTCGCTTCCCGCCGTGGGAATAAAAACAAAATACGGGTGCTTCTTCCCCGTTCTTTCTTTTATATGGCGTGCGACATCATACATTTCACCGTTGTCAAATCTGCCGCCGCCGAGCGCAATAACAGTACCCATAACAAAAACCTCACAAACCAAAATTAAAATAATGCGAACAGAGCGAATATACGGCTGCCAGCACGAGAGCGGGCAGCATATTGCCCACATGGAATTTTTCAGTCAGCAGCTGATTCAATCCTACTGCCGCGATCATGACAGAACCGACAAGCGAAATATCCGACACAACATTTCCGACATTCAAAAATCTCTCGCATACGCCCGACAGCGCAGTGACGCTGCCCTGCAGAATAACGATGGGGATAAACGAAAACAAACAGCCGACACCCATTGCCGACGACATCATCATTACTATCAGAAAATCAAGCAGCGCCTTTGCAAACAGCGTGGAGTGATCGCCCTCCAAGCCGTCCTTTATCGAGCCTACAATCGCCATGGCACCTACACACACAACAAGGGACGTGCTCACGAATGCGTTCACAAAACCCGCGTCGTTATGTGCGCCGACCTTCTTTTTCAGCCATTCGCCGAACTTTTCGAGTCCGTGTTCTATTCGCAGCAATTCGCCGATGAAAGTGCCAACCGCAAGGCAAATAATCATCATTACGGTACCGTTTGCGGAAAGCTTTCCGTTTTCATCCGCGGACAGTATCCCCGCCATTGCGCCCGATGCACCGACAAAAAACACGCACAATCCGAGCACTCGCATCAGCGATTTCCGTACAGATTCTTTTATTTTTTTGCCGAACAGCATTCCGATAAGCGATCCGACTATAACGCCGGCTGCATTCACAGCGGTTCCCAATCCCGGCATTTCAATCACGCCCTTTTGAACAAGTGAAATAAGTATACCATATTCACCTGTCAATTCAACACCTTTTTAACATTTATTTTACGCGGTTTATGTTTACCGAAATCAGAGTGCGTCTCAAATAAAACGGGGCTGCCGCACGTGAAAAAGAATCGTGAGCGGCAGCTCTGAATGTTTATAAAGTGTTAATATGTTGAAAATTTTTAGATTTTTTGCAAAAAAACAGGGCTGTAAAAAACAGACCGAAAATCCGAGATATTAACCGACCGCCGAAAGTCAGATCGGAAATCTAAGCTTCGGAGGTCGGTTTTTACGGTAAAATACAGTTACGGATGTAAACTAAAACGCAGTGCATGAACAGATCAAAGGCAAAGGTTATGATTATCCTGCAAGACAACACAATCTGCCTTCCGGTTCATGTGTAAAAGAATGGGTGGCTCTTTTTGCGGCTTCCGTTCCGTTCGATTATTTTGAAAACATCTTTATAAACGGAACGAAAACAGAAGACAACGCAAACAAATACGGTTTTGTACGGATAGCATCGGCAGATTGCCGACTGCAGCTTTAGCTGTTCGCAACAGCCTGATCGATAAGCTTGTTAAGCATATCCGCTTGTTTTTTGCCGGTAATCGCACCTACAATCGGTTCGCCTACGATATTGCCGTTTTTATCAACCACATATGTTGTCGGATAAGAATACAGCCCCGAAGTAAATTTTCCCGCTTCGCTCTTTGATTCAAACCAGATGTTTTTGTATGACGCGCCTTTTTTTGTCAGTATATCCTTTGCTTCCGAAATCGCAGTTTTATCACCGTCCAGAGTGAAGGAATTTATACCGACTACAGCTCCGCCTTTTTCGGAAAGCTTTTTGTTCAGCGCCTCAAGCTCCGGAATCTCGCCGACACACGGGCTGCAGGTCGTAAACCAGAAGTTTACCACGGTGACGGTATTACCCGCAAACAGCGTGCTGCTCTTCACTTCGTTTCCGTCGAGGTCTTTGCCCTCAAATGCCGGGAACTTCATCAGGTCGCTGTTTTCCTTGGGCTTTCCGTTTTCCGCAGGAACGCTCATATCGCTTTCGGACGGTTTCTTTCCGCAGCCGGGGAATTTCTGTTCAAGAACAGTCAGTTTGCCCTCAATTTCTCGGATTTGCTCCGCTCCGTCTTTGAGCAGCTTAAGCTCATCGGCAGAAAAACTATCCTTTGCGCCCTCAATTGTTTTAAGCAGAAAATCGCCGTAATTGCCGCCGTCCTCAATCATCGCCATTCCTTTGTCGGCTGACAAAAACACCTTTTCCCAAAGAGAATTGTTTTCGGACAGAATCTTTGTTTCACATGCCATCAGTTTTTGATGCAGGTCGGATGCCTCGTCCTTTGTTTCAGGATTCACTGCCAGCAGCGAGATAACATCGGCATTCTTGCTTCCTTCTTTCTTTTTGCCGTCTTTTGTCATGCCGCAGGCGGCAAGTCCGAGGATCAGCAAAACAGCGGTAAGAACAGTCAGTATTTTTGTTGTTTTCATGAGTTATTACTCCTTTTCATTGGATTTTTTTTCTTGATTCTCCGCTTTTTTAACGGTACAGCCGTTTTCTTTTTCCTTGCAAAAACCGTAACGGTATTTTACGGCTTGCGTAGGACAGGCACGAACGCACATACCGCAGCGGATACATTCGGTATGGTCCGGGCTTTTGGTAACATCCACATCCATTTTACATGCTTTTGCGCATTTTCCGCAGGAAACACACTTATGCCGCCGCGCTTCTCATCGAACGTTTTTTTAAAACAAAAATCGCAAAGCTTGCGTTCTGCGCTTCGGCGGCCGCAAGCCTCGGTCTGCTGGCATACTGCAAATATGCGGACTTTTTTATTGAAAACTTCAATGCCGTAACGGGACTTTCGGTTCCGCTTTTGAATGTTGCTTTACCGATAGGCATCAGCTTTTACACTTTCCAGATTTTAAGCTATGTCATAGATGTCTATCGCGGCGATGTTCCGGCACAGCGTAATTTTATTGACCTTGCCATGTACATTGCGATGTTTCCGCAGCTGATTGCGGGGCCGATTGTCCGATACTCCGACATTGAAAAAAATCTGAAGCGGAGAAAAACCACTCTTGAGGACGCCTCGGAAGGCATGACCCGCTTTTCCGTCGGTCTTGCAAAAAAAATTCTTCTTGCAAATTCGGCGGCACTTATTGTATCGGAATTCAAAGCATTCGAAGAAAAAACCGTGCTGTTTTACTGGCTGTACGCCGCAGCATATATGCTTCACATTTATTTTGATTTTTCCGGCTATTCCGATATGGCAATAGGTCTGGGACGGGTTTTCGGCTTCCGTTTTTCCGAAAACTTTAATTATCCGTACATTTCCGCAAGCATCACGGAATTCTGGCGGCGCTGGCACATTTCTCTCGGCGGATGGTTCAGGGACTATCTCTATATTCCTCTCGGAGGAAACCGTGTTAAACCGATTCGCCATGTTTTCAATATCATTGTTGTGTGGGCGGCAACCGGCTTTTGGCACGGAGCGTCATGGAATTTCATCCTTTGGGGACTGCTTTATGCGGTACTCCTGCTGTTCGAAAAGTATGTTTTACCTGTGAAATACCGTTTTTCCGTTCCGATGCATATTTATACGCTGTTTTTTCTCATGCTCGGTTTTGTTCTTTTTGACTCGGCGAACGTCGGCGAAGCACTCCTGTGCTTTAAATCCATGTTTGGGTTTGCCGGTATTCCCGTCGCAAATACGGCTTCGCTTTATTATCTCAGAAGCAACCTTGTGCTGCTTGTTATTGCCGCAATCGGCGCGACTCCCCTTCCGAAACGGATTTATGAAAAAATCGGCAAAACAACCGTCGGCGGCAAAGTCCTTGCCGTTTTAACACCTGCTGCGGCGGTTGCCTCGGTTGCCGTATGCACGGCGTACCTCATCGACGGATCCTTCAATCCGTTTGTCTATTTCAGGTTTTGATCTGCTTGAGCGAGGTGTTCAATGAAAAAATTTCAACAAATACTTACCTTGATTTTGACTTTCGGCTTTCTCGTGTTTTTTTTCGTTTGGTTTTTGGTATCGCCGGGTCCCGATGAATCACAGGCTGAAAGACGGCTGCTGGCAAAGCGTCCTGCGCTGTCATTCTCATCCGTTGCAAACGGCAGCTTTATGAGCGGCTGTGAAAAATATATGCTTGACCGTTTTCCGCTTCGCAACGGTTTTCGTTCTCTGAAGGCAGTCACCGCCGCCAAGGTTTTTATGCAAAAGGACAACAACGGTTTGTTTTCCGCCGGTGAGCACTTGTCAAAGCTTGACTTTCCGACAAACCTCGCCTCTGTAGATTATGCCGCGCGGAGATTTCGGTTTGTGTATGACACCTGCCTGAAAAATTCCGGTTCAAAAACGTACCTTTCGGTAATACCGGACAAAAACACGTTTATCGCATCGCAAAACGGCTATCCCGACAAGGATTTCAATGTGATTGCCGAGCGTCTGCGAAGCGGTTTTCCGCAAGCGGAATATATTGACATTTCAAAGCTGCTTTCGGCAGATGATTTCTATTACACCGATTCACATTGGCGTCAGGAGAAGATTTTGAAAGTCGCGGACGAAATTGTTAAAAAAATGGGGACTGAGTCGATAGGAAAATGTGAAACGCATGACACAGGCGTTCCGTTTTACGGCGTCTATTACGGACAGTCGGCGCTGCCGCACGCATCGGAATCCCTGCTGTATCTTGACAATGCCGTGATACGCGGGCTGAAGGTGCTAAATGCCGAAACATCATCCGAAATACCGGTTTATGACCTCAAGGCAGCCGCCGGGCGCGATCCGTATGAAATGTTCCTCGGCGGCGCACGGTCGCTGATTACGCTCACAAACCCAAACTCCGAACACGAACGCAGACTTATTGTTTTCCGTGATTCGTTCGGCAGCAGTATAGCCCCTCTGCTTGCGGCAGGGTACTCCGAAATAACACTTGTTGATATCCGCTATATCTCGCCGTCTTCCCTTTTGAAGTTCGTTGATTTTTCAAAGGCTGCCGATGTGCTGTTTCTTTATTCCGCATCGGTCATTAACAACAGCGAGACAATAAAATGACAAAGAACCGCAATACCCCGAAACCGAAAACGGAGAACACACATTTGTAA
>OMRJ01000308.1 GCA_900313475.1 uncultured Eubacteriales bacterium
GAACTGAAAGCGGCGGTTGTCAATCGTGCTAAGTCATGTTTTGACGAATATATGGTTGTCGCGGAAAAATATTACCCTTCGTTTAAAAAACACGGAATGCAGTTTGTCCGTTTTGCGTCGGATGAACCGCAACTGTTTAAACTTCTTTTTATGCAGTCGGCAGGCAGTGAAAAAAAGTTTGAAAATGCTATAGATGTTATTCCGTTCGGCAAAAAAGAAGATATTGACATTATAAAACGCGATTATCACGCGACAGAGGAGGAGGCACATCGTCTTTTTAATCAGATGTGGATATATACATACGGTTTATGCGTTCTCTGCGCTTCGGGCGTATGTACATTTTCGGATGAGGAAATATCAATGCGGCTCGGAGAGATCTTTCGGGGAATGACTGCCGTTATCTCTGCGGATGCTGAAAAAGCCGATGCCGAAAATCCATCGTTTCTGCTTCCTTTCGTAAAAGACAGTGACGCCTATGAAACTGTCAAAAAATCGGGTCCGGATTTTTCAAAATATGCACTTTAATTTTTTTGAATGAGGTGAAAACACATGCTTGAAATCTGTCATCTTACAAAAATTTACGGCGAAAAAAAAGCAGTCGACGACTTATCGCTGTCGATTGACGCCGGAGAAATCTACGGTTTTATCGGACACAACGGCGCGGGCAAAACAACTACGCTGAAATCTGTCGTCGGAATACTCCGTTTTGATTCGGGTGAGATAAAAATTAACGGAATATCGGTAAATGAAGATCCCATTGCATGCAAAAAACAGCTTGCGTATATTCCCGACAACCCGGATCTTTACGATTTTATGACGGGAATAAAATACCTGAATTTTATTGCAGACATCTTCGGAATAGAACAAAAAACACGTGAAGAAAGAATCAAAACATATGCGGAGAAATTTGATATGACCGATGACCTTGCGCAGCCCGTTGCGTCTTACTCGCACGGTATGAAGCAGAAGCTTGCGATAATATCCGCATGGATACATTCTCCGAGGCTTATCATAATGGACGAACCTTTTGTAGGACTTGACCCGAAGGCATCTTTTCTGTTGAAAGAGATGATGCGAGAGACGTGTAAAAACGGCGGAGCGATTTTCTTTTCCACTCATGTTCTTGATGTTGCGGAGAAGCTTTGCGACAAGATCGCGATAATTAAAAACGGAAAACTGATAAAAACGGGGACTACAGAAGAAGTTAAAGGCGATGAAAGCCTTGAAAGCGTCTTCCTTGAGCTGGAGGGAGACGAATGCTGAAAACACTACTGAAAAAGCAGCTGTTTGAATTCGGACGCGCTTTTGTCTATGACGAGAAAAATAAAAAAGCTCGCTCAAAAGTATCTTCGATAACTTTTATCGTCCTGTATTTTGTTCTGATATTCGGTTTGCTCGGCGGGTTTTTTACATATCTGTCATTCTCCGTCTGCACACCGCTGTCGGAGTCCGGTGCCGGTTGGCTCTACTATGTAATGCTCGGACTTATCGGTACGGCGCTCGGCACATTCGGAAGCGTTTTTAACACGCACGCAACGCTTTATGCCGCAAAAGACAACGACCTGCTTCTTTCGATGCCGATTCCGGAAAAGTACATCGTAATCAGCCGTCTTTCAAGTGTTTACATTCTCGGTACCGTTTTTTCGGTTGTTGTTACACTGCCTGCGGTCACTGTCGGATTTATACGGATGAAGCAGTCCGTTTTATCCGTCATCGGAGGAATATTGTTTATTGTCACGGTTTCCGCGATTGTTTTGATTCTTTCGTGCGTTCTCGGTTTTTTTGTGGCAAAAATAAGCGCAAAGCTCAAAAACAAGAGCTTCATAACGGTGCTTGCTTCTCTGATATTCTTTGCTGCATATTATCTCATATATTTTAAAGCAAACGATGTAATTAAGGGAATAGTTGCAAACGCATCGTCGATAAGCGAGAAAATAAAGATATCGGCGTACCCGCTGTACTTTTTCGGAAAAATGGGAACGGGGGACTTGCTTTCGATAGCAGTGTGTGTCGCATCGGCAGTTGGGCTTGCCGTTTTTACCTGTTTTGTTATTGCGCGCAGCTTCAGAAAAACAGTAACTGCACCCGCTTCGCAGGTGCGACTTAAAGGGCATGCAAATGACATCAAACAGGGAAGTGTCGGTTTCGCCTTGTTCCGTAAGGAATTTAAACGTTTTACATCAAGTCCCAACTACATGCTTAACTGTGCACTGGGCGTCGTCTTTATTCTTGCTTCCGGGATAGTATTTATTGTAAAAGGCAGGATTATATCCGATTTTATAACCTTTTCCATGGAGCTTGACGGCACTTATGTTTCCTTGGCATTTTTATGCATTCTTTGCATTGCCGCATCAATGAACGACACCGCTGCGGCAGCTGTGTCTCTTGAAGGCAAAAGCATATGGATATTACAGTCACTTCCCGTTTGCGCAAAGGATGTGCTGAAAGCAAAGCTCCTTGTGCAGCTTGCCGTTACCTGTCCGCCGCTTCTCGTCGGCTCCGTGTGTGCCGTTATTGCGGCAGGGGGTTCGGTTGCGACAGCCGTCATGCTGATTATTTTCCCTCAGTGCTTTGCCTTTACCGCGGCGTGTTTTGACCTGTTTGTCAATCTCAAAAGTCCGAATCTGAACTGGACAAACGAAATAGTGCCGATAAAGCAGAGCCTCGGCATAATGATTGCAATGTTCGGTGGATTTATTTATGCTGCAGGGTTCGGCTTGTCATCGTATTTTGCGCTTATGGTTATGCCTGTCGAAGCGGTGTTTGCCGTGTCCTGCGCCGTAACTCTCGCCATCGGTGTAATTATTTACAGATGGATTTGCAAAAAAGGAGCATTGATCTTTTCAACTCTTTGACATTATTATTACGGAGGCTTTTTATATGAAAAAATCCACAAAAATAGTAGGCGGTATCGCGCTTATTGCAGTTGCTGTTCTTTTTACTCTTAAAGCGTTTGATATTTTCGATTTCGATGTTTTTTTTAAGGGATGGTGGACGTTGTTCATAATCGTACCCTCAATTGTCGGAATAATCAATGACCGCGACAAGACAGGCGGTTGCATAGGTCTTAGCGTCGGCATCATGCTGCTGCTTGCCGCGAGAGATATCATAAATTATTCGATGCTATGGAAGCTTGCCGTGCCTGTTGCTCTGGTTTTTCTCGGCATTAAGCTTATTATCGGCGGTGTTCGCGGCAACAAGGGCTATAACGTCGAAGCTCAAATGCGCCGGGACGGTAAACCTCTTAAAAGCGGGTTTTCATCATTTTCGGCAACAAAACTCAACTATGCAGGAGAAGAATTTAACGGGGCGGAGCTTAATGCCGTATTCGGCGGGATCGACTGCGATCTGCGCGGCGCGATTATCACGGGCGACTGTGTAATAAACGCCACTGCGATTTTCGGTGGAATTGACATTTTTGTTCCCGATAACATAAACGTGCAGTTAAGTTCCAATTCAATGTTCGGCGGCGTAGGGGATAAGCGTCCTTACAAAACAAACAATAATCAGTTTACACTTTATGTAAATGCCACGGGGCTTTTCGGCGGGGTTGATGTAAAATGACGCTACTGCAAAAAATAACCAAATACGCAGCGGCTGCATTTGCCGTATTTTTGGCTGTTTCGATAATCGGCGGAACAGTCGGCGGTGTTCTTTCTGTCGCACAACTCGGTTTTTCGTTTTCAGACGGAAATGAGAAAGAGGAAACTCTGCAGACAGCGACAACCGAAATCTCTCTTACCGAGAGCATTAAGGAACTCGATATAGAACTGAAATCGTCAAAGCTGTCCGTTTCTAACGGCAGTACATTTTCAATAAAACATGCCGGTTCCGGAATTAAGACGGAAAAATACATCACCGCGAACGGCATAGGGATTAAGATTCGCGAAAATGCGAATTTACCGTCCGACACTTTCTTTGATAAGGTGGAACTGACCGTCCCTGCGGATACCGTGTTTGATAAAGTGAGAATCGACATTAAAGCCGGCAGTGTACAGGTCGGCAGCCTGACTGCAACCGACCTTGATGTTTCGTGTGACGCAGGTTCATTTATTGCATCAAAGCTTTTTGTGAGCGGAAAAGCCGATATTGATATTGATGCAGGCAATGTTGATGTAAAGTACGGAGAAATCGGCACTTTTGACTGCGACACGGAAGCGGGTAGAATATCTTTTGGCGGTAAAGTCAAAAACGGTGCCGAAATTGACTCCGAGGTCGGTTCCGTTCGTCTTGCACTTGTCGGCTCAAGGGACAACTATACGCTTGATATCGACAAATCCGTCGGAAGTGTTACCGTCGACGGGGCGCGCATTGCCGATAAAACGCCTGCCGGCAGCGGCAGTGCAAAAATAAAGATCGACGGCGGTGTCGGCAGTGTTGATATCGTTTTCGGTGCTCAAACGGAGTAAAGGATATGTATAAACTTTTTATCGTCGAGGATGACGGCGGAATCGCACGGGGTTTGTGCGACAGTCTCGAAAAATGGGATATAAAAGGATATACCGTAAAGAACTTTCGCAATATTATCAGTGAATTTTGCGAAACTATGCCCGATATTGTTCTGTTGGATATTTCTCTCCCTTTTTTCAACGGTTTTCACTGGTGCTCGGAGATACGCCGCATTTCAAAGGTTCCGATCATTTTCATATCGTCGGCGTCTGATAATCTCAATATGGTAATGGCTATGAATATGGGCGCGGATGATTTTGTCGCAAAGCCGTTTGACGGTGAAGTGCTTACCGCAAAGATTCTTGCGATTTTGCGCAGAACATATGCTTATTCCGACGGTATCGCAGTCATCGAGCACCGCGGAGCCGTGCTGAACATGAACGACAACACGCTGTCGTACAACGGTGAAAACATTCCGCTTACAAAGAACGAATACAGAATTTTGCTGTGTCTCATGGAGGAGCGCGGAAGGGTAGTCAGCCGTGAAAAGCTTATGGAGAAGCTTTGGGCGACAGATACGTTCGTTGACGAGAATACACTGACCGTCAACGTTAACAGACTTCGCAAGAAGCTCGATTCTTACGGGCTTTGTAATTTTATCGGGACAAAAATCGGCGTGGGATATTTTATCGGTACGGAGGACAGCGAATGAAGTTTTTCTTTGCCTATATAAAACAGCGTGCGGCGGTTTTTGCCGTGTTCCTTGTTTTTGCAGCGGTCTTTGCCGTTGTGTTTGCTCTCTACGACCTGCCGTTAAAGGCGGTAATTTATCCTTTTATGCTGTGTGCTTTTTTAGGTATTGTATTTGTCGCTGTCGATGGCAACTGGATGATGAAAGGTACTCCCGACGAAATAAAAGAAAAATGCCGCTCGGCAGTCGCCGCGGCACAAAGATAATCTGTTTTTTCCGTCAGATCCGATGCTGCAAGCGTTTCCTTTGCCGCATATGTACTGCGGGTTGGCAGAAAACGCTAAAAAAACGGTATCTCTTTGCAATAAATAAAGACTGTATTTCACAAGGCATTTGATTTTAATGCAAAGTTGAAATACAGTCTTTTGTTTTGGAATACGCCGAATGGCTGCAACCCGGTTGCGTATGCCTTATTTGTTTTTCATCCAGTCTTTGGGATCATCAAGACCGACCGCAGCACGGAGAATAAGACGGGCATCGCTTACTCCGACCGCTTCGTCAAGTCCGTGCGAAATGCTTGCCGCTGCCTGAACCGCACCCGAAATCACATCAAGTCCGACCGCCGCGCGAAGCGCAAGACGAGCGTCGCCGA
>OMRJ01000270.1 GCA_900313475.1 uncultured Eubacteriales bacterium
GAGCGGCGATCTTGTTGCAAACGTATCAAGCGTTTCGTCGGGCGCTTGCGCGAGAGTGTACAACGACGGCATCTGGGGCTTTGCGTCCGAAAGCGGTATTCACGCCGAATCGGCGGAACGGCTGCTGTCGAGCGCGCGCGAAAACGCAGAGCTGCTTGCTTCGAGAAAACCGAAGCATCTCGGCAGGATAGACAACGCCGTGCCGTTTACCTATGAAACACCCAAAACATATCGCGATGCCGATCAGAAAACGCTTATAGATTTTGCGAAGGCGCTTGACGCGTATATCGGCGAAAAGTATCCGTCACTTGCGTCGCGCAGCATTTCGGCGAGAGCGGCGTGCATCGAAAAAACGCTTTACACCTCGGAGGGCGGATTCACTCATCAGCTTTTTCCGAGAACATATATAATAGCTGCCATGTCATCCGATACACCCGACGGCTCGACGGTCGAGCTTTTCGATGTGCTCGGCGGCGGTGCGGGAAGCTTTGATGCATATTATCATGCTCCCTCGGAGTTTTATGAGCAGATAGATTCTCTCTATGAGGAGCTTATGAAAAAACGCGAGGGTATATACGCCGAAGCGGGCGAGAGTACATGTATAATAGATTCGTCCATATGCGGCATGGTCGCGCATGAAGCGGTCGGGCATACGGTTGAAGCCGATCTTGTTGCGGCGGGAAGCGTTGCGCTCACAAATCTCAACAACACGGTCGCGTCGCCGCTCATAAATCTTACCGATTTTGCGCACACCGCGTTCGGTGAAAAAGCGCCGCTCCCCGTATATGCCGATGATGAGGGCACCGAGGCACGCGATGTGACGATTATAAAAGACGGCGTGCTTGTCGGTTATATGAACGATTTGATGAGCGCAAAGCATTTCGGTATGTCCCCCGCAGGGAACGCGCGCGCGTTTGCCTATTCCGATGAGCCGCTCATAAGGATGCGCAACACGTGTATTCATCCCGGCACGGACAAGCTTGCCGACATGATAGCGTCGGTGGACAACGGCTATTATCTCACCCGGACACAGAACGGTCAGGCAGACACGACGGGCGAATTTATGTTCGGCATCACGATGGGATATGAAATTAAGAACGGCAGACTCGGCAGGGCGCTTCGCGACACCACGATTTCGGGCGTTGCGTTCAATATGCTCAAAACCGTTGATATGCTGTCCGATGCAGTTGCATGGGATTTTGCAGGCTATTGCGGCAAAAAGCAGCCGATGCCCGTTTCGATGGGCGGTCCCGCCATTCGCTGCAAGGTTAACATCGGCGGAAGATAAGGAGGCAGCCATCATGGAAAAACTGAAAAAGGCGGCGGAATATGCCGTTTCGGCTCTGCTCGGCGCCGGCGCAGACAAGGCGCAGGTCAGCGTTTCAAGCGGTGACAGCGAGGAATTTAACGTTGATGCGGGCGAGTTTTCGCTTATACGCAGCGTGTTTTCCTCCGGTATCTCCGTCAAAGCGATAAAGGACGGCAAAAAAGGAACAGCCGCCGTAAACAGACTCGATAAAGAGAGTATAGACGAGGCGGTAAGAGAGTGCATGGAGTCGGCGACCGCAGGTGTCCCCGATGACGCGGTGACGGTTGCGGAAAAAGAGATAAACACGGATTTTGTCTCAGGCACGCTCACCCCCGACAAGGGCGCGTTCTTTGATTCTCTTATCCGTTTTACGGAGGATATAAAGCGCGAGTTTCCGCAGATAATGGTGGAACAGCTTATAGCGACCTACGGTCACGGCAAGTGTGTCACCGCCAATTCAAACGGCGTGCTTTTTACGGAGGAGGACGGAAATTATTCCGTCAGCGTGATGTATTCCGCTCATGACGGCGAACGCGCGACATCGTTTAACAGCTTCGGCTTCGATTTTCTCGACCCGAACACCGATATTATGAACACAGGCATTCCGCGCACCATGTTCAGCCGCGCGGTAAAGGAGCTTGACGCAGTCCCGTTCGACGGTAAGTTCTGCGGCACCGCGGTTTTTTCTCCGCTGTGTCTTTCGGATTTTATCTCGATAATCGAAGGCTCGTTTGCGGGCGACTATGCGCTTATAGAGGGTATTTCCCCGTGGAAGGACAAGCTCGGCCTGCCCGTTGCGAACGACTGCTTCACACTGTCGGTTATCCCGAATGACGACAGAATTGTGTGCGGCGAAAAGGTGACAGCAGACGGCTACCGCTCCGAGAATTTCGATGTTATCAAAAACGGCGTGCTCAACAGCTTCTGCCTGTCGGAATACGGCGCAAGAAAAACAGGACTCGCACGTGCAAAAAGCACTTCGGGCTGCATAGCCGTCGCGCCCGGAAAAGAGAGCTTTGCCGATATGCTCAAAAAAATCGACAGGGGCATTCTCGTCTGCCGTTTTTCGGGCGGCGAGCCTGCAAACAACGGCGATTTTTCGGGCGTTGCGAAAAACAGCTTTCTCATTGAAAACGGCAAGCTGACCGACGCGCTGACCGAGACGATGATAAGCGGCAACTTCGCCGATATGCTTATGCACATCGAGGCGATAAGCGCCGACACCGTGTCGGACGGTTCATCCGTCCTGCCGTATGTTGCATTCGGTAATGTGACTGTGTCGGGCAAGTAGTGCAAGAAGCACACTGTATATGTATATTTTACGCGGCTTTGAGAAGCCGCATTTCACGGCGTGATATCAGCAAATTTAACTGCGCGGCACAGCTGCGCTCTATGGGGTTTATATGGAAACAAAAATTACCACCGTGCCATTGGTGGCGCTTCGCGGTCCCGTGCTTTTTCCGGGCATGACACTGCATTTTGATATAGGAAGAAAAAAATCGGCAAAAGCCGTAAAAAAAGCTGCCGAAAAGGGCGAGGAGGTTTTCTTCGTCGCGCAGCGTGACATAACAAAGGAGGATCCGTCGCTTGACGATCTCTATCCCGTCGGCGTGCTCGGCACAGTCCGGCAGATTATTCATCTGCCCGACGCCGGCAACATAATAAGAGTGGTCGTTGACGGTATGCGCCGTGCGTCTCTGCGCGAAATCACGCGTACATCGCCGTATTTTGAAGCTTCGGTGTCGGTGCTGGAGGACGTTTATCTGCTGCCGCGCGATGCGGGCGATCCCACGGTCTATGCGGAAGCCGCCGTTTCGCGCCTGAAAAGCTTTTTTCACCGCTACTGCGAGGAATCCGGCAACATTCCGCCCGATGTCCGTGAGCATGCCTACGTAATGGGCAATCCCGGTGAGCTTGCCGACTTTATCGCTTCAAACGTAATGTTTTCGGTTGAAGCAAAGGAAGACGTTCTGTGCGAATCCGATGTATTTCTGCGCATAGCCCGTCTGTGTGTGCTGCTTGCGCGCGAGACGCAGATTGTGCATGTGGAGAACGAGATAGAATATAAGGTTCAGAATCAGATGGACGCAAATCAGCGGGAATACTATCTCCGCGAGGAGATAAAGGCTATAAACGAGGAGTTGGGCGAGAGCGACGACGATTCGGAGCTGCTTGCGAAAAAGATTGCGCAGTCAGGATGGCAGGACGAGGAGAAGGAAAAGCTCAACACCGAGCTTGACAGGTACAAACGTCTTACGCCTTCATCGCCCGATGCCGCCGTTATACGTTCGTATATCGAAAAATGCCTTGAGATTCCCGTCGGGAAGTTTACAAAAGAGAAAAAGAATCTCCGCACCGCCGAAAGAGTTCTCGACAGGGATCACTACGGTCTTAAAGAGGTAAAAAAGAGAATAATCGAGATGATAGCGGCACTCATTGTGTCGCCCGATATCAAAGGGCAGATAATTTGCCTTGCGGGACCTCCCGGCGTCGGCAAGACCTCGGTTGCGCGTTCCGTTGCGGCTGCCACGGGCAGAAACTACACACGCATTTCGCTCGGAGGCGTCAGAGACGAAGCGGAGATAAGAGGTCATCGGCGTACATACATCGGTGCGATGCCCGGACGCATAATCAGCGCGCTCATTGACGCAAAAAGTCAGAACCCTCTCATTCTGCTCGACGAAGTCGACAAGCTCGGCTCCGATATTAAGGGCGATCCCGCGTCGGCGCTTCTGGAGGTGCTCGACTCCGAACAGAATTTTGCGTTCAGAGATCACTATATAGATATGCCTGTGGATTTGAGCCGTGTGCTTTTCATTACAACGGCAAACGATAAATATGCCATTCCCGACGCGCTTCGCGACAGAATGGAGATAATAGATATCCCCGGCTATACATTTGAGGAAAAAATGCACATAGCAAAGCGTCATCTTCTGCCGAAGCAGATGAAGGAACACGGCATCACAAAAGAAAAGCTTGCAATTACCGACAAGGCGATGAAGCTCATAATAGACGGCTATACGCGCGAGGCGGGTGTGCGCCTGCTGGAACGCAAAATAGCGGCTGTCTGCCGCCGTGAAACGGTTCGCCTTGCCGAGGGAAACGAAGAAAAGCTTACGGTGGATGCCGAAAACGTCACCGACATTCTCGGCACGGTGAAATTCCGTCCCGACGACGTGAAGCGCAAAGACAGTGTCGGGCTTGTGAACGGGCTTGCATGGACGGCTGCGGGCGGTGAGATGCTTGAGGTAGAAGCTGCGGTGCTTGCAGGCACGGGCAAAACGGAGCTGACCGGTTCACTCGGCGATGTGATGAAGGAATCCGCGCGCGCGGCAATAAGCTTTATAAGAAGCCGCACCGACACTTACGGTATAGACCCCGATTTCTATAAAAACAAAGATATTCACATTCATTTTCCCGAGGGGGCGGTTCCCAAAGACGGACCGAGTGCGGGCATCACCGTTACCACGGCTCTCGTGTCGGCGCTGACAGGCAAAAAGGTGAGAGGCGACGTTGCGATGACGGGCGAAATCACGCTTCGCGGCAGAGTGCTGCCGATAGGCGGACTGCGCGAAAAGAGTATGGCTGCTTACCGCGAGGGTATTAAGACCGTTTATATTCCGTATGCGAACGAGCCTGACCTTGAAGAAGTCGACGAAGCCGTTAAGAAAAAGGTTTCGTTTGTACCCGTCCGCTATGCCGATGAGGTGATAAACAGCGTGCTTGTGTGAGGAGGACGAAATGAACGTAAACAATGTGAAATTTGAAGCGTCGTTCGGGCGTTCCTCACAGCTTCCCGTGTCGGACATGCCCGAATTCGTGTTTGCGGGCAAATCGAATGTCGGCAAATCATCGCTTATCAATAAGCTTTTTAACCGTAAAAGCCTTGCCCGCGTCAGCTCCGTTCCGGGAAAAACAACAACAGTAAACTTTTTTACGCTTGACGGCGTTCGGTTCGCCGATCTTCCCGGATACGGCTACGCCAAGCGCTCCGCTTCGGAAATAGAGCGCTGGAGTGAGCTTATGGAGGGGTATTTTTCGAGCGGCAGAGATATAAGACTTGTCATTCAGCTTCTCGACATGCGCCATCCGCCGACTGCCGACGACGGTACGATGCTCGGCTTTCTGTCCGACGCGGGATACCGCTTTGTATGTGTGCTCACAAAGTGTGATAAACTGAAAAAAAACGAGCGTGAGGAAGCGCGCCGACGCTTTGCCTCCGACGAGCGGCTGAAAAAAGCCGTCGGAGTGATTGAGTGTTCCGCAGCCACGGGCGAAGGGATAGCCGGACTTAAGGAGCTTATAGAAAAAATAATTACAGAAGAAGAAACCTGATTCCGAAAAAGTGTATATAATCACGTTTTCCGTTTTTATTGTACGGTTTGCGGTGAAAGACCCGTGCCGAGAAACTGTTCCCGCAAAAAACGCTTCAGGAGAAAAAAGGGGGAGTACACATGCCGATGGCGCCGCATGCGCGGCTCGGATGCCGCGGCGAACAGCTGACGGTCAGATTTTTGCGTAGAAAAGGGTATAAAATAATTACCGTGAACTTTGCAACATCAGCGGGTGAAACGGATATAGTTGCGCGCGCAAAGGACGGTACACTCTGTTTCGTTGAGGTGAAAACGCGTGCCGAGGGCGGCATGTTCCCGCCTGCCGAGGCGGTCGACGCCGAAAAACAAAAGCGCCTGATATCAAACGCCTACCGTTTTTTGTCGGCAATGCACGAAGACGCGGACAGTGTAAAGCGGCGTTTTGATATCGCGGAGGTTACCGCCCGAAGTATTTTCGACGCCGAAATAAATTATATCAAAGATGCTTTTACGGAATAACTTTTGCCGTTTTTTTATTGCGTGACACCGCGCGGAAAAATCGAAAGCGGTATCACCGAAAATAAAAGAACACCCGAAAGGGTGTTCTTTTAATACAGATCTGCGTTGAAAGGTTGCTTAGGCCTTTGTTGAAAAGCAAAGCGAAAAATTATTCGCCGACTTTTTCGGTTGTTGTGGTGGGATCTTCTTTTTTGCCGCCGAGACTGCTGAAAAGATCCTTGAGAATTTCAATAATCTGCTTGAGATAAACAATAAAAACCTGGATGTAGCCGTAGTCGTGGTTTGCATCAATGTTTGTAGATGCAAGAGTTCTGAACATGTTTTTCACCTCGTGATTGTTGATTACGTTTTTGTTACGCATTATCATATTACCATAATCGGAACGTGATTGCAAGAGTTTTTCTTTGTTTTTCAATTCTGTTCACACTTTAAACGGAAAATTGTTAAAATTGACGAAATTGTGTTATTTCGTCGCCGTAAAAAGAAATCAAACCTTTTTCATAAAAAACGTAATCGGACAAAGAAATACCGACGGGCGATGCCGTCGGTTTTTTCTTACATTTCTGCACAGAAAGAAAGCAAATTATGCTCCGGTAGTAGAATCACCGGCATTGTCATCTTTTTTGTTAAAAATGCCTTTTAAGAAATCCATTACCTTTTTGATAAGATCCGTAATAAAAGCAGTAAATTTCTTGATTGTTTCAATAACGTCACCGTATTCGCCGTAGTCGGGAGCGGTGGGAGCTGTTGTGGGTTCCATGTCTGTTTCACCTCCGTGACTGTATTTCAAAAAAGCACTGTTGTGCCGTTTTGCGTAATAAAAACGGGATTATAGCTTAGCGCCCTTAAGTCTTTCAAAGAATTCCTTAACGGTGTTGATAAATTCGGTTACCCATTTTGTTAAGGCCTGAAGAAACTCGGTTGCGGTTGCGACGATATCTTTTTTGTCGCCGATGCCCGCAAGAATATCTTTCATTGTTTCATCCGGAATTTTGTCGTAACGCTGTTCGCCGTCCATTATGTGCACCTCTTTCCGATAATTGTAAGATAGAGTAAGCTACAATATCTTGTATACTTATAATAGCACCCTGCAGACGGATTTGCAAGTACATTTTTTATTGTGAACGAAATATTAACATTTACAACACATTTTTATAACGTTTTACCGTTTTTTTTGCAAGGTTTTTGTCGGTTTCTGTTGATTTCGGCGCAGAATTATATTACAATAAACATAAAGGAGTTTGAACCATGAAAGTTGTTTTTTCAGATGACGATATCGCGGTGATAATCAAGCCGCCGTGGGTATCGTCGCAGTCGATGCCGGACGGACACGGAGTGCCCGATATCCTTAAATCGCAGATGAACTGCATGATATATCCCGTTCACCGCCTTGATGCCGCCACATCGGGGCTTATGGTGTATGCGAAATCAAAGCGTGCCGCGTCGGAAATTTCACGCGATATTGTCACGGGATGCTTTTATAAAGAATACATAGCTCTTGTACACGGCGTTCCGTCGCCCAAGGTGGGCGAGTATGAAGACCTGCTGTATCACGATGTTGTAAAAAACAGGTCGTTCGTTGTACAGCGTGAACGCAAGAGCGTAAGAAGGGCGCTGCTGACATACGAAACCGTCAACACCGTAAAGACCGAGTCAGGTGATGTTTCGATAGTTCGCATTTACCCGAAAACCGGGCGTACGCATCAGATACGCGTGCAGTTTGCAACGAGAGAAATGCCGCTCGTGGGTGATAAAAAGTACGGCGCAAAGGATAACGAAAACAGACTTGCTCTTTGCTGCCGCCGATTGGATTTCAAGCACCCGACAACAGGCGAAGACCTCACGTTCATTATTCCAAGCTCCGAGATTGAGATACTTGACAGCGTTCGCAAAAAGCCGTCTGCCGCAGCCGAAAAACAGCGTGCAGACGAAAATTAGAGAGCCGTTCCCGAAAAAACAAGGACTGTGTTTCGCAAAGCATTTAATTTTAATGCAAAAATGCGAAATACAGTCTTTTTGTTTTGCCTTTTTTGACCTGCGTATTTATTTGTGATACAGCTTTTTTGTCTGACTTTTCGGTTCGTTCGTCATGTTGACGCCGAGTTTTTTGAAGGTCTGTGAATCAACCGTAGAGAGAATTACGGATGAATGTGCCTGCAGCCCCTTTAGTTTCGGAAGCTGTTCAAGAGCACATTTCGCAACGGGACTTGTTGCGGCGCATATAGACAGCGCTATGAGCACCTCGTCCGCATGCAGGCGCGGGTTGTGGTTGCCCATATTTTCGATTTTAAGACGCTGAATAGGTTCTATAACGGAGGGGGAGAGAATCGGCATTTCGTCGGGTATTCCTCCGAGCTTTTTGAGTACGTTCAAAAGCATTGCGGAGGAAGCACCGAGCAGAGGGGATGTTTTTCCCGTTATCAATTCGCCGTCGTCCGTTTCTATCGCGGCTGCGGGCGCTCCCGTAAGCTCAGCCTTGTCGAGAGCGGCTTTTACGCACTTTCTGTCGGCGGTCGAGATTCCGAGCTGATTCATCAGAAGTTCGATTCTGTGCATGACCGATTCCTCGCAAAGCCCCTGTCTTGCAAGGCAGGCGCTCTCATAATATCTGCGTATTACCTCGTCGTTTGAGGCTTTGCACACCGCTTCGTCGTCAAAAATACAGTTGCCTGCCATATTCACGCCCATGTCCGTGGGGGAGCGATATACCGATTTTCCGACTATTTTTGTGAGCATCGCATTCAGCACCGGGAATATCTCAACGTCGCGGTTATAGTTGACCGTTGTTTCGCCGTAGGCTTCGAGATGAAAAGGATCTATCATGTTTACGTCGTTGAGATCCGCGGTTGCCGCCTCATATGCAACGTTTACCGGGTGCTTTAACGGAAGATTCCATATCGGGAATGTTTCAAACTTTGCGTAACCCGCCATGCTGCCTCTTTTGTGCTCATGGTAGAGCTGTGAAAGACAGACTGCCATTTTGCCGCTTCCGGGGCCCGGCGCCGTTACAACGACAAGTGAACGGCTCGTTTCGATAAAGTCATTTTTGCCGTAGCCGTCGTCGCTTACGATAAGCGGAATATTCGTGGGGTAATCGGGTATTATGTAGTGGCGGTACACCTTCATTCCGAGGCTTTCAAGGCGCTTTCGGAACTGAATTGCCGCAGGCTGCTCTCTGAAATGTGTAATGCACACGCTGCCGACGTAAAGACCGAATTCTCTGAAGGCATCGATGAGCCTTAAGCAGTCCATGTCGTATGTTATTCCGAGATCGCCTCTGCGCTTGTTTTTTTCTATGTCGTCGGCGCTGATTACTATCACGACCTCCGCATCGTCCCGAAGCTCATACAGCATGCGTATTTTACTGTCGGGGCAAAAGCCCGGAAGCACGCGCGAAGCGTGAAAATCGTCAAACAGCTTGCCGCCGAATTCAAGATAAAGCTTGCCGC
>OMRJ01000046.1 GCA_900313475.1 uncultured Eubacteriales bacterium
GTGCAGAGCAGTTTTGCCTGAGCTGATTTTTGTTCAGGCAAGGCAAAGCCCGCAGCGAATACTTGACGTATTTGCAAGGGTTTTAACACGGCATGAGCGAAAATCAGCCGGTCAAAACCGACACGGGTTCAAGTCCCGTCAGCCTAATGATAAACGGATTACTCATTTATACAAACGGTAAATATACAGTTATTTAATGCAGGCTGCCCGCGGACTTTTGTCTGCGGGCAGCCTCTTATGCTGTTTGATTATTTCTTCTTGAAAATCGAGAACAGTTTTCTGAAGAAACGGAGAATCATTTCCCAGAACGAAACTTTGGTGCCTGTGCCGGAGCCTGAGCCGTCGCCGTCGGGCTGTGTCGGCGTCTCGTCGACCGCACCCGCCATTGTAACAATGACGTTCTTTGTACCTGCCGGGATAAGGCTGCCGCCGAACTTCGACAAAAAGTCCTCAAGCCACTCCACGCTCACCGTGTCGAGATGGTTCGTCGGCTCGTCGAGCAGCATAAGATCGGGTTCGCTCAAAAGCAGCTTGCCGAGACTTAATTTCGTGCGCTGTCCTCCCGAAAGCGCCAAAACGGGAAGCTCCTCCTCCGCGGGAGAAAAGCCCAGTCCCTTAAGGCATGAATGCGCACGCGCCCTGTATGTAAGTCCGCCGTTTGCCTGATAAAAGTCGGTAAGCTCGCTCTGCTTTTCTATGTATTCGGGCACCGAGCCGTCGGTCAATTCAACTTTTCGGTGTATTTCTTCAAGCTCCTTTTCGGTCTGCTCAAGAAATGCAAACACGGTTAACAGCTCGTCATACACCGTGCGTGCGCTGTCGGCGCAGGCATGCTGCTCAACACAGCCTATCACGGTGCCGGAGGCGCGGACAACCGCCCCTTCGGTCACTTCGAGCTTACCCGTTATCGCATTAAACAGCGTTGTTTTACCGCAGCCGTTGGAGCCTATAAGCCCCACGCGGTCGCCTTTTGCGATATCAAAGCTGATATTTCGCAGCACATCCCTTTCGCCGAACGAAACCGAGACGTTCTGTACGCTTAACAGTGCCATTTTCTTTCCTCTTTATAAATTTCACATCACATGTTTCGACGACAGCCGACCGCAGAAACAACAATCAAGTCCTTGTTTCAAGCGCTCTGAAGCTGCCGCGGAGCATATATTTTCCGAAGGATGCGGGAATAAACACGCTTGAACCCTTTTTCAGTGCATAAGTTTTTCCGTTCGCGGATATTTCGCCGCTGCCGTCGAGCACAAGAAGCGAGACAAAAGACGTTTCATCCGCAATATCTTCAAAGTTGCCGTCCGCTTTAAGCTCCGTCATCGAGAAATATCTGCAATGTGTAAGAAGTCGCTTCGCCGCTCCGCAAAGCTGCTTTTCCTCGCCCTCAGGCGCAAAATCGGCATCGGTTTTCGTAAGCGTGACCACGTCCGTCGCCTTTTTTACATGCAGCTCGCGCTTGTTTCCGTTTTTGTCGCGGCGATCGTAATCGAAAACACGGTATGTCGTGTTGGAGCTTTGCTGCACTTCGGCAAGAAGTATTCCCGCTCCGATCGCATGGAGCATTCCCGACGGAATAAACACTACGTCGCCGGGCTTCACTTTGACCCTGTTCACATTTTCGAGAAGCGTGCCGTTCTCAATACTTGCCGCGAACTGTTCGCGCGTCATATTTTTGTTAACGCCGTAGATAAGCTCCGCTCCGTCGTCCGCACTCAACACGAACCACGCTTCCGTTTTTCCGTTTTCGTTTTCCACGCGTCTTGCATATTCGTCACCGGGGTGAACCTGAACGCTCAGCCTGTCGCATGCATCGATTATTTTTATGAGTACGGGGAAACCGTTTATATCCGCATTGTGAGTGCCGAGAACCTCTCTGCCTTCTTTTTCTATTATGTCGGCAAGCGCCTTTCCGTCATATTCGCCGCCGACGGCATAGGACGGACCGTCCTTATGACACGAGAGCAGCCATGCTTCGGCTGCGTTGTCGCCGTCGGTCTGCATTCCGAAATCGTCGATAAGCCTGCGTCCGCCCCACAGAGTTTCTTTTATTGTCGGCCTTAAAAGTATTATATCCATAATGTCGCTCTCCGTTTTTTTATTACCGTCATATTATAACGAATTCTTCGCGTTCAGTCAATAACCGCGTCATATTTCACGCTCGGATTCGCATTGAGCCGCGGCTCGATGAGTACGTTTCTGCACCCTCCGCTGTGCTTGCATTCACTGAAATGAGTGCATTTCAGCGTGTGAGTTCCGTTGCAGAAGACAGTTTCTTCGAGCACAATATTTCTTTTAAGAACACAGCAATACTGTTCATATGTCTTCATGTAGTTTTTCATATCCGACACCTCCCGTATTATATTATATCTTTTATACCGAAAAATAAAACGAAATGTGTCTGTTAAAAAAAAGAATATTTACAAACCGGTTTTCATAATAATGAAACAAAAAAGGGAGCCTGAAAAATGACACTTTTAACGGGAATTTTTGCCGTCGGCGGCATTATTATACTTATTTATATGTTAAAAAGACGAAGTTTCGGCTTCGGTATTCTCTCCGCACTGTGCGGTTTTTTCTCGCTTATCGCCGCATATCTCGTCTGCCGGCTGCTCCACACGGACATTCCCGTAACCGCATTCAGCGTTTCGCTCGGCACAATAGGCGGTCTTCCGGGGGTAATACTGCTCATCGCGTTGATGACAGTCTTTTCGCAGTCGGCTTGAATCGTAAAGAAACGAAACCGAACTCGGTCACGGCAAAAAACACAGAAAAAAAGAATGCAAAAAAACAACCGTATCCGAAAAAAACACGGTTGTTTTTGTAATTTACATCAATTCCGAAGCATTTACTGCTGCAATCCTGCGCCGCCTCCCATAAGCTGACTCAAGAATCCGGGGGATTTCTGCTTTTTCGGTTTATATGCGGGCGGATTTTCAAGACGAAGCCTTGCCGTCCTGCTCTTTTTAAGGCACTCGGATACACTCAAAACAGGTTCGAGCATAGTATCCGTGAGATAAGGCATTATACGCTGAACAAGCTCCGGGTCGTTTTCTATCGGACCGAGCACCGTAACGCAGATAAGGCTTTGCACCTCATTCGTACCGTCCTCATATACCTCACCGAGAATATTGAAAAGTCTTTTCATTTTTTGGACGTCGTTTTGCTTTATAATCTCCATAACGCGAGGTGTGCCGTAATTTACGAAGAAATCCTCGCACAAAAACTCTCCGTATGTCGCAATATTCCCGTTTATTATCGGCTTAAGCTCGGGGAAAATGCCGGCTATTTTCGTTGCAAGCGTTACGGGATCATAGCTCAGAGCGCCGCTCTTTGCAGCCGCGCGGCTTACAGTCGCCGGGGCTTTTTTAGATGCCCTTGAATCCTTGCGCAGATATGTTTCGGAGAGATAATCCGTTATCTCGTTGATAAGCGATTTAACGTCTTTTTCATCATATTCATTTAGCACCATGAGGTATGTGGTATCGCGCTTAAATGCGGAATCATCCGCTGTTTCGGCATCAAGAGGGGCAATAAGAAAATGTATTCTGTTGTCGTTATACACAAAGCGAAGTCTGCTGTCAGTGCCGACAAAGTCCATAACCGACGATTCGCCGCGCGCATAGACCGCACTGTCTTTCCTGCTCGCGCCCTCCTGCCACTCCGGGGCAAAGCCGCACTTTTCGAGAACGGGCACAACGCCGCTCCAAAGTGTATCCATCATTGTTTTCTGTTCGAGCATTTTGGTTTATCCTTTCGTATCAGCCGTTGAGTGCGGCAAAATTCTGTTTGTTTGATTTATAGAGCTTTTTGAAAACGGCATACATCCTGTCGTACGTCGCCCTGTTCGCCGGATTCGGTTCATAGGTTTTTACCGCCGGAATAAGCTTCTTTGCTTCACCGAACGAATTTATCTCGCCCAGACCGACCGCTATAACGACTGCCGCACCGACGGCGCCGACATTCTGCGGTTTATCCACCGTTTCAACGCGCTTGTTAAGCACATCGGCAAGTATCTGACATGTTGCGTATGACAGCGCACCACCTCCCACAAAACGAACCGAGTCGGAAATTTTAAGCTTCTTTTCCTCAGTCTCCGCGAACCAGCGAAGATGATAGCATACGCCCTCGACAACGCTCCTTATAAGCTCGCTCTTTCCCGTTTCAAGGCTGATATTAAAGAACATTCCCCTTGAATTCGGGTCTTCAAACGGGCAGCGGTTGCCGTGCAGCCACGGAGTAAATATAACACCGCCGGAACCTGCGGGAACGCCGTCAATGACCTCGGTCATGTAGTCGTAAAGACTCGTATACTCTGTTTCGTAGCTGTCCGCCACATTTTCTTTTTTAAGATATATTCCTATTTCGTCAAGCGCCAAGTGGTCTCTTACCCATTCAAGACACTTCCCTGCGGTTTCAAGCTCACCGAAATAATTGAACTTGCCGGGGTCTGCGCCTATTACCGCAGCAATGCCCGACGAAGCGTCAACCATACTTCTGCCGACAACCGTTGACACCCAACCGGAAGTGCCCGTGTAGACATGCGTATCTCCCAAGTCCACAGCGCCCGCGCCGACGCCTATAAGCGATGCATCGCCTCCGCCGCCGAAAACAGCCGTGCCCGGCTTAAGTCCCAATTCCGCCGCTTCTTTTTCGCGAAGTCCGCCCACAACGTCGGTGGACTTGACTATTTCGGGCATGTGCTCAACATTTACGCCGAGTGTTTTGCACAGCGACGCGCTCCAGCACTTGTGTCCGTCACGAAGGTCGTAGAGCAGCGCACCGAAGGCGGAATCCTCCGTCATGGTCGCTCTGCCTGTCATGCGGGCGATGAGATAATCCTTAACATCGAGCCATTTGTACACTTTTTTGAAGTTTTCGGGCTCGTTGTTTTTTACCCAATTGTATTTCCATACGGGATCCTTGACGGAAATTGCCGCCGCACCCGTTATCATAAGCGATTTAAGAAGTATCGGCACACTTGCGCCCGCGACCTGAACACCGTGCGCGATTCCTTTTTTCAGTTCCTCGCGTGCGCGCTGATCCATATAGCTGAACGCTCTGCGGACGGGCTTAAGCTCTTTGTCGACAAGCACGAGTCCCTGCATCTGCGAGCAGAACGATATTCCCTCTATCTGCTCCGGCGCAACACCCGATTTTTCGACTGCTTCTTTTGCGGTAACGCACATCGCGTCCCACCACTCGTCCGGATCCTGTTCCGCTCCGCCGTTGGGCAGCACATACAGCTCATATCCCTTTGACGCGCTTCCGAGCAGCTTTATCGTGTCCGATATCGCAAAAACGCAGGTTTTTACGCCCGTAGTACCGATATCAAATGTTATGGCATACTTCATTTATATACATTCCTTTCGTAAAGAATGAACCGACACCGGGTATTTTACAGCTGACGCCTTCCCTCGATCGCACGCGACAGCGTTACCGAATCGGCATATTGCAGATCGCTGCCGACGGGAAGACCGTAGGCAAGGCGCGTCACCTTTATTCCGAGAGGCTTCAAAAGCTTTGAAATATACATTGCGGTAAGCTCGCCCTCCACATCGGAGCCGGTAGCCATAATGACTTCATTCACCTCGTCCGAATGCACGCGGTCAAGCAGCTCCTTCACCGTAATGTCATCGGGACCGATATCGTCAAGCGGGGAAATCACTCCGTGCAGAACGTGGTAAGAGCCTTTGTATTCGTTTGTGCTCTCGATAGCCATAAGCGACTCCACATTTTCAACGACACAGATAATGCCGGTATTGCGTTTCGGATCACTGCACACCGGGCAAAGCTCTTTGTCCGTGAGGTTGCAGCACTTAGGGCATCGGTGTATCTTTTCGGACGCCTGCAGAACGGTGTCTGCAAACTCCTTCGCTTCATCCTGCGGCAGACCGAGAATATAAAAAGCCATTCGCTGCGCGGTTTTCGCGCCGATGCCGGGCATACGCCTGAATTGCTCCACAAGCTTTTGGAGCGACAGTGCGGAGTATTCCATAGCTTACAGACCGAGTCCCGACAAACCGGGAATGTTCATTCCGCCCGTAACGCCGTTCATCTCGCGCTCCATTGTGTCGTTTGATTTGCGTATAGCCTCATTGAGGGACGCTTTGAGCAGGTCTTCGAGCATCTCCACGTCTTCGGGATCGACAACCTCCGGCTTAAGCGTTATGCCGAGCACCTCATGCTTGCCGCTCACTCTGACCTCGACCGCGCCGCCGCCTGCGGATGCGGTAAATTCTGAGGTTTCCACTTCCTCCTGAACTCTTGCCATATCCTCCTGCATTTTTTGAATGCGCTGCATCATTTCATTTCTTGAAGGCTGATTTTGATTGGGTATTCTTGCTTTCATTTTACTTTCCCCCGACCTTAAGGTCTTTATTCATTGTCATATTTTACATTATATTCTTTTCCGAGAACGTTTTTGACAGCAGGCGCAAAGTATCGCGCGAGAACGCTTTCGGGTACAAAATGCTTTATATTCGGATTCGCGGGACGGACATAAAGCGCAGCCCCTCTTATGAATGCACACGAATTTGTGAACTGACCGATAAGCGGTGCAAAGCTCTGCTCCGCAGCAAGTATTATGCGCACCCAGCTTCTGTCGTCCACGATATCGGGACGGTTCTTCACCGCTTCATCGGGCGGAGCAAGCACATCGGCTTTTTTCTCCGTTTTGCCGCCGTCGCCATCCGTATCGTCATCGTGCGCGTATTCGGACATGAACGCGTCGAAGTCAAACGGTTCATCGTCGCCGCCGTCCTCCGCCGCAAATTTGTCGGCAAAACCCGACAGTGCCGGTTTTTCCGCTCCGAATCCCGCAAAATCGGAAGATATCGGCAGTTCTTCACCGCTCTGTTCACCTGCCGCCTCACCGAACGGCGGTTCATCACCGAACGGCGGCTCGTCACCGAACGGCGGTTCGTCACCGAACGGCGGTGCTTCTTCAATCGGCGGTGCTTCTTCAATCGGCGGTGCTTCGTCAACATCTGCTCCGGGTTCCGTTTTTGCCGGTATCGGTATCGTCACCGGTTCTTTTTTCCGCACGGCTTCCGCCGCTTCGATAACAGGAATCCGCTTAACGGCGGCTTTCCCCGCTTTCAATTCCGCGAGTTCTTTTTCAAGCGCGGAAATTCGTGCAAGAAGCGCTTCGATATCGGTATCGGCTTCGGGTGTGCAAAGACGAATAAGTGCGGTTTCGGCTTCTATACGCCTGTTTTGTGTGCGCTTTATCGCCTCCGCTGTCGAAGACAGAACTCCGAGTGAGTGAAGTATCTGTTCTTTTGTAAAAAGCTCGGCTGTCCGCTCGATGCGTTTCAGCTCCTCATCGGTGCAGACAATAAGCTCAGCCGGTTTTTTTACCGTTTTTATGATAAGATAATTTCTGAACTGATTTATAAGCTCGTTAATAAGCCTCTCGGTATCGCATGACGCATTGTGCAGCTTGTTGAGAAGCGACAGACAGCGCGCAGCATCCTTTTCGGCAAGTGCCTCCGCAAGCTCAAACACCGCGTCCTTTCCCATAAGCCCTGCGGAGGACGCGACGGTTTCGCTCGTGACACGCTCCGAAACACTTATCGCACGGTCAAGCAGCGAAAGCGCGTCGCGCATGCCGCCGTCGGCGATTCTCGCAATTAAAAGCGCCGCATCGCGGTCAAGCACCGCATTTTCATGTTCGGCGATATATATGAGCCTGTCGGCGATAATATCAGGCTCGATTCTTCTGAAATCGAACCGCTGACAGCGCGACAGAATTGTAGACGGAAGCTTGTGAACCTCTGTCGTTGCAAGAATAAACTTTACGTGTTCGGGCGGTTCTTCGAGCGTTTTGAGGAGCGCGTTGAATGCTTCGATTGTGAGCATATGAACCTCGTCGATGATATATACACGGTATTTCGCCTGAGACGGAGTAAAATTCGCCTCGTCGCGAAGCATTCGAATCTCGTCTATGCCTCTGTTCGATGCAGCGTCTATCTCCACAATGTCAAGCACCGTGCCGCCGTCTATTCCTTTGCATATTTCACATTCATTGCACGGGTCGCCGTTGACGGGATGCAGACAGTTGAGCGCCTTCGCAAAAATTTTTGCGCACGTGGTCTTGCCGGTTCCGCGGGAGCCGGTAAAAAGGTACGCATGCGCAGTGCGGTTCTCCCTCAGCTGCGACAAAAGCGTATCCGTAACCTGAGGCTGCCCGACAACGTCGGCAAAAACCTTCGGCCGCCACTTGCGATATAGAACTCTGTACATTGTTATCCCCCGCGCAAAAAAATTTTGCCTCTGTCACACGGCGTGCAGGCGGACTGTGTCGCACGGGCATACCGCTTAATGCTGCTCGGTTCCCCGCCTGACATGGTTCGCGGCGCTCCGTCGCACAGGACCAACACGCCGCATGACAGAAGCAAAA
>OMRJ01000149.1 GCA_900313475.1 uncultured Eubacteriales bacterium
GATCCTTGCACTCGCGGTAGTCGACCGTGATGTAAGGCTCGCACTCCGCGGCGTTTACTATCAGAGTGTCGATAGGCTTGTCGGGTGAAATTCGATATTTTACATGGGAGGGAAAACCCGCGCCGCCGAGCCCTACCAGTCCCGATGCGCGGATTGCATCGCAAAGGGATGCGTTGTCGGTGACGGTCGGCGGTGTAAATTCCGCAAAATTATCGGTTCTGCCGTCGGATGTTACGGTGACGGCTTTGCATATCCTGCCGTTTGACAGCTTTACGTCTCCGACAGCCGAGACAACGCCCGACACGGACGAGTGTATCGGTGCACTGACGAACTTGTCGCTGTCGCCTATAACCTGACCGGCTTTTACCGTGTCGCCCACTCTTACCGTGGGGTCGCACGGCGCTCCTATGTGCTGAAGCATCGGAAGCACGACGGTCTGCGGCGTAGGAATACGCACCGTTTCAAATTCGGCGGTTATTTTGCTGTGAACGACATTCACTCCGCCGACTCCTTTTTTTACCGCTTTAAGCACGGCATCGGGTTTTAATTTTCCCATGTTATTCCTCCGTATTTCTTTTTTCGGATTTGAGTTTATTGAAAAGTCCGAGTTTTTTAAGTGACGGCATGATGCAATTGAGCACCGTGCCGGTGACGGCGCCCGTTATGACAGCCGAAATAACGAGCACCGGAAAATATGCGGCGTAGTACGGCGAGCCGAGAATAATGCAAGCCGCGACGGTTTGGCCTGCATTGTGACACACCGCGCCGAGCACCGAAATGCCCGTGAACGACAGCCTGCCGTACACCCTTTTTATAAGCAATGCGGTCACGGCAACGCTTAAAAGTCCTCCCGACAGTGAGATGAACCCTGCCGTTATACCGGAAATAATTACTGTGAACGCCGATTTTATGAGTGTCAGCAGCAGGGCGCAGCCGAATCCCATAGAAGCGCACGCGAACATTACAATTATATTGGCAATGCCGGGTTTTACGCCGGGCGGGAGAGGCAGCAGCGCCGTTACTACGCTTTCCATGTATGAAAACGCGAGCATCAGTGCGCCGAGAATGCCTGTCGCGGCAGTGACGCGTATTGAAAACCGCGATTTTGAAATTTTCATATTTTTGTCCTTGCAGTCGGTTAATATGCGATTGAGTCATATCCGTTGCCCGTGTGCCCGTTCGGCGAAAGTGTTATAAGCACCCGGTTCGGTATGCATGCGGCGGTGCTGTAAGGTTTTGAGAGCATGCCGCTTTTAATGCAGTCGTGAGATTGACAGCTTGACGAAGTGAAACCTATTTTTCCGTTCTCGGCGGTTATTTCAACTCCGACAACGGGAGTAATGACTTTTTTTTCTTTTATGTCGGACAGATTCGCTTCAAAAACGGTCTGACCGTCCAAATACACACGTGCAGTAATGCCGTTTTGACGTTCTCTCATCAAAAAACATGCTGCGACGGCGGCAATGAGTAAAACCGATGACATGATAATATCGCGCCTTGTTATTTTTAACGGTAAGTTATTTTGCTGCTTCTTCATATGACACCGTTTTGTACACATCGGTATTTGTGATTGTAAAATTTTTACATATACTATCTGTAACAAAAACCGTCCCGTTCTCGAAAACGAACACCGCGTCGGCACCGAACGATTTGAGCCACAATACGGACGTCTCGTTAAGTCCGTTTACGAAAAGAGCCGTTGAAAGAGCGTCGGCGTTAAGCCCCGATGGGCATATAACGCTCACGCTTACAAGTCCGTTTTCTGCGGGGTATCCCGTGTCGGGGTTTATTATATGGTGATAACTCTTACCGTTTTCTTCAAAGCGTTTTTCGTAGCTTCCCGATGTGGACACACACAGCGCGCCGTTTTCCGCCTTCAGTGACAGTGCAGCAAACACTTCGTCCGGGCTGCCGAGCGGATCGCGCATTCCGATTTTCCATTCGCCGTTTTTGCCTTTCGGATTTTCTCCGGTTACGAGCACATTTCCTCCGAAAGAAATGCATGCGGCGGTGTCGGAGGCAAGGAGCTTTTCTTTCATGATGTCGCATGCTTCGCCCTTGCCGAGAGCGCCGACATCGAGCTTCTGTCCGTTTTCGACCGAGACGGTTCTGTTTGCTTCGTCAATAAAAACGCCGTCGATATTTACCGTGTCCAGCGCCGCTTTAAGCGCGCTTTCATCCGGCACGGACGGCGTTCCGCCGGTGAAGCCCCAAAGCGCCGTAACCGCGCCGAGCGTTATGTCAAGTCGTCTGTTGAGAGTGTTGCAGAGAAGCACGGCTTTTTGGAGAAAAGACACCGTGCGGCTGTCGACTATCGCGGAACCCGTGGAGTTTATCCGCGAAATGTCGGAGCCGTCGGACGTTGCGGAGAGAAGTCTGTCCGCAGCCGTGACAGCGGACGATATCTCGTTCCACAGAAGATCTGTTTGTTTTTTGTCTTTTCCGTACAGCGACGCCGAAACCGCACTGCCCATGGCAAAGGATGAGTATTCGTTTTTTTGTGAGCCGCACGCGCAGAGAGAAACGATAATGCACACGGCGGAAAGCACGGCGGCTGTTTTTTTTAAGATAAATCCGCGCATCGTATAACCCTCCGAAATGCTTTTTTTATAATTATAGCAAGTCATTTCAAGATAGTAAAGAGATATTTTTTATTTTAATATAAATTTAGGGTACTTGTATTAAAACATATTATGTGTTATCATATACTTTATCAAAGACGAAGATTACGGGAGAATGATTCTTTCGGCAGTCGTGCGTCGGTATTGATAAACTTCCCAAACCGAAAAAAACGGAGGAAACAGCATTGTCAGACGAAAACATAAATACCTCACGGGGCGGCATTTCGGGCATATCCTTTTCGGACGGTCGCGTAAAGTATGCGGAACCTGCGCCGCTGTCTTGTTCATCCGACGAAAAAAAGTCGGATAAAAGCGTTTATCTCGATGCCACCGACGATACGGAGGAAGAAAAGGCGGAGCGTGCAAAAAACCGCAAAAACATCATGTCGTCAAAGGATAAAAAAACGGTTGCGATTCTTGCCGCTGCGGATTTTGTCGTGTTTGCCGTTATCGGAATTTACCTTATTCTCACCGGTGCGGGTGATCCGTATGCCGGAATAAAAAGCGGAAACAATTTTGATGCATCTAAAGATTATTACGATGTCGCAACGGTTTTTGATGGCGAGCTTGTGCCTCTTATGAACGATGTCGGCTTTCCCGACGGAATACAGGATAGCTTCAAGAGCATTTATTCCGAAAACAAAGACACCGTCGGATGGATAAAGATAAACGGCACATCCATTGATTTTCCTGTCGTTCAGTCGGAAGACAACGTTTATTACGAACGCAAAAACTTTTACGGACAATATGACCGGCGAGGTTCCATCTGGCTTGATGTACGCTGCAAGCTCGGGCGCGGCAGAAACAGCCTTTCAAAAAACACGATTCTGTACGGTCACAATCTGTCGCAGGACGAATGTATTTTCCGTGACGTTACGAAATACACCGACCTCGACTACTATAAATCTCATCCTCTGGTGGAATTCGACACGATATACAACAATTTCAAGTGGAAGGTGTTCGCGTGCTTCAAAACCACCGTTTCGGCGGAGTATGACGGCGGAAACGTGTTTTACTACATAGATCCGTCGTTCCCCGACAGCATGACAGACGCTTTCGCGAGTGAATGCCTGACACGAAGCTATTTTGTAAATCCCGCTGTCGACATTCAGGCGACGGACAAGCTTTTATGCCTTTCCACATGTGTTTACGATTACAACACCGCATCAACATATATAGAAACGCGCTGTGTGCTTATGGCGCGGCTTGTGAGAAACGGCGAGAGTGAGGATGTAGATGTCAGCGGCGCGTATGCAAACGAAAACAGACGCATGCCGCAGATATATTACGACAGAAACGGATTGCAGAACCCTTACGCAGGCATGCCTGTTTTCTCAAGGTGAATAAGGTGAAAATGACGAATATTTCCGGAAAGGAGTGCTTATATGGAAGAATACGGTCTGAACGGTAATTCTCCCGAAGCAAGCGGCGCCGCGTCCGAAAAGAATGAAGCCGCAACGGAAGCGGTGCAGACGGCGGAAACGCCGCAGAATACCGAAACGGCGCAGATTGACGCGCAAAGTGAATCGGTGGATGACATTCTCGCCGAAATAATGGGGGACGGCGGCTTTAACGATGATTTTACGGGGCTGTACGCGCGTTATCTCGGCGGCGGCAGGGCGCATGAGACGTTTGCCGCGGAAAACGAAGTCCGTCAACGTGTGGAATATGAAGCACCGCCGGAGAGCAGAGATATTTCTCCGTCAAAAAAAGTCGGCTTTGAAGAAAAACTCCCGGAGGGCATGCGAGTGGTTTACGACGCTGCCGAGGAGGAGGCGCGCCGACCGGAATTTACTTCGGCGGGAGAAGTGAGATATCCCACAATGGGATCGGGCGAAGCGGAAGAAAGAGTGGTATATGACGCTTCGTGGGAGGAGCAGGCTAAAAAAGACGCGGCGAAACGCGAAGCAAGGCGCAGAGATGCCGCTCTTATGGGTGACAGCGCATATGTCAGATCGTTTGTGTCCGGCGGCATGCCGATGGCAAACAGGGGCAGCACCGCCGAAAAGCGTCCCGCGGTCAATCCACGGTTCATAGATCCTCTGTCGGAATATGAGCCTGAACGTCCCGTTCGCACACCTGTGGCGAGTGTGCCAAAAACAGAAGAAAGGCAAGAAGAAAAAGTGAACAATTCCGAAAAATCCGATAAACAGAATTCTTTTTTTCAAGATGGTTTTTCCGTAAGAAGCGGTAACTCTGCGGCTGCCGACGGAAAAACCTACGGTGCGTCCCCGTCCGGCGGCGCATCTGCGGCAGCATCGGAAAAATCGGATAATCCCGTTTCTTCGGCAGTGCCGGAAAAACCGCTGATCGATGATGCGGTTCTCGACGCATTTGCCCGCTCGCAAAAAAGCGATACGGATTTTCGCGAACGTTGGAAAAGTGAAATAGAGCTTGCCGAGAGACGCAAAAAAGAGCGTGCCGAGGCTGAATCAAGGAAAAAAGCGGAGCTTCGCGCAATCAGCGAACGCCGTGAAGCCGAGAAAAAAGCGTTGGCGGACGACCGTCCGGGAATTCCGCTTGAGATAAACGGCGCAGACGAGGCGGCAAAGGCATCAAATTTTACCCGTTCGCCCGTAAACACAAAGCAAAGCGGCGGACAGCGTTCCGTTTCCTCCGGCTTCAGCTTTTCGGAGGACGGCGTGTTTGAGGTTACTCCCGATGATATAGTCGAAAAAGTAAGCACGCGCGACATCCCTGCGAAGGCGGTCATGTCGGCTGCCGACAGAACCGTAAAAAAGAGTGCCGGTGAGCGCATTTCATTCTTTTTTAAGACGCGTTTTTCGTCCGAAGGCATTCGCCGCTGGGCAAAGGATGTTTTTCCGCATAAGGGTGACGGAAAAGGCGAGATTGTCCGCAAGCTTGTCAGAATTGTGTCATTCTTGGCGCTTACTGCGGCTGTAATTTATCTTATTGTGTATTTTATAAAATATGAGACACGCAAGCGCAATGATGCGATCATAGACAGGGAAATGGAGCAGACGCTCCCGTCAGACGAGGTCGATAACGCCTGGAAGGATATCAGGGCGAGATATCCCGATGTTGAGTTCCCCGAGGGAATGAACATCAACTTTGCGAACACTTATGCGATAAACCCGGATGTAGCCGGTTATCTCCGAATTGCGGGCAAAAAGACGAATATCGGCACAATTCTTTTGCAGCGTAAGGGCGACGACAACTATTATCTCTACCGTGATATGTACGGTAAAAAGAGCCGCTACGGCAACCCCTATGTCAAGTCATCGAGCAGCATGGCAAAGGAAGGACTGTCGCAGAACACTATCATTTACGGACACAACACGCACGATGGACTTATGTTCCACGAGCTTGAAAACTATATGAGCCGTGACGGTTATATCGATGCGCCGATTGTTACGCTCGACACGCTTTTTGAGCAGACGAAGTGGAAGATCTTTGCCGTTATACTTACAAATTCCACTCCGGAAGCAGACAACAACTATGTTTTCACATATTTGTATTCAACGTTTAACTCAAAGCAGCATTTCGATTCCGTTTTGAACGGCATTCTCGACCGCTCGATGATACACACCGGTGTGGATGTGAACACCGACGACAAAATTCTGACGCTTTACACCTGTTACCAGAGCCTGTTTGACGGCGGAAGACTTGTTGTGTTTGCACGCCAGCTCCGCGACGGCGAGACGGAGGAAATAAATGCGTCGAAGGTGTATTACAACAGCAACGCGCGTTTCCCGCAGGCATACTATGACGCAAAGAAAATGACAAATCCGTTTGCGCCTGCGAGCGAGCCTGCAACGACTGCACCGAAGCCGACGCCGTCGCCCGTGCCGGCACCGTCGAATAACGCCGACACGACGGACGAAAACATTACGGAAAGAGTGACCGATACCTCACGGCAGGGTTCGGAAGAATCGCCGTCACAGACTGCCGCGACCGAAGCTTCCGTAACGGGAACGCCTCCCGAAACGGCATCGCCGCCGACCGAAGCGAACGCCGCATAGCTTGTTTCCCGCATTTTTGAGTGTGTGTTGCCCGTTGCGGCAGGAAAGAGAAAGAAAGGCATGAAGCATGAATATTAAGATAATAGTATTGGGAATAGACGGGAGTCAGGCTGATGTAAGCTATGACGATATGCTTTTCGGCGTTTTCGCGGAGCATCTTGCGGATAATGACTCGGTTCTCTATTTCCCGACACTGAAAGACGCGACGGTTGCGGTCAGCAAGGCGTTTACCGAAGCCGATACCGTCATATTTCTTATAAAAGAAGAAAGATACGGAGCAGATAAGCGCCTTTTGTGCAAGGCTCTCGGACTTTCTTTTGAAACAGACGCGGTAATTCGTGCAATGGCGCTTCACTCTGCGGGGGATTCCTTTGCGGAGGACGCGCAGTTTGACGAGACGCACTGCCGTATTCCGAAAGGCGCTAAGAGCTTTGTTCTTGACGACGGTCTTTATGCGGGTTTTGCGGCGGTAAAAGGAACACAGACTACTGTCGTGCTGCCGATGTCGCCTGTCAGAACATCACATCTGCTTGTGAAACAGGTCATTCCGTATCTCAATTCATCTTATAATGTAGAGATACCGACCGATCTTATTCGCAGGAGATATGTGGGCAGCTTCGCAAACAGTATCGGCGGCAATGATATTTCTGTTGCCGTTTCGGGCACAAATTCCGCCAAGATTTTTGCGGAGTACATTTCCGGCAACACCGTTTTGGAAAACGCCGTTGTTTTCTCAGGGCATGCCGAGCCGCGCAGAAACGTCCCGCCGAACGAATATGTAGTAAGCCTGTCGATAACAGCGGCGGAGCTTTTGGGCGCACCATACGGTATCGCCATATCAAATGCTTTTTATTCGGGTGACAGTGCCGACAGCGAAAAAACCGTCTATATGGCGGTTACAAATGATGCGGAGACGGTTGTACGGGTTGTTCATTCTCTCCCGTTTGAGGACGTGAACGACTTTATGACGCGCTGCTGCGGTGAAATGTGCCGTCTTCTTACCGAGACTATAGAGGTGGATACCGGTGTAAGGGAGCGTCCTGCCCCGCCGAAAAAGAAAAAGAATACGGGGCTTGTCGCCGCGATTTTTGTCGTAATTATAATGCTCGCGGGCGTCGTCGGCTACGGCGCAAGCGTTTTTAAGACAAACAATTATTCACTTAAAGAATGGTATAACACTTATATATCGAAGTATTCACACTATACCTTTGACCTCGACGGCACATCGGCAGTTACGGGAGAGAATAAAACGGAAGAAAAGACAGAGTCAAATTCCGTTTCCGTTTCATCGACCGAAAACGACGTGTCGGAGAAGGTGTCAAAATCATAAACTTTCCCAAGGCAGGTGCCTATGATTCAGAAATGCAAAAAATTCGCCGTTCTTTTTTCGGCGATAATAATTGCCGTATCTTTTCCGTTTTCCGCTTCGGCGCAGACCGTCAGGCGCGGCGATGCCGATATGAACGGAGAGGTAGACGTGAGCGATGCGAGAAAAACGCTTCGTTATGCGGTTGGACTTGATATTATGACCGTCGGCGCCGTAAAAATCTGTGATATAAACGGCGACGGCTCGGTCGATGTCTCCGACGCGCGCGCGGTGCTTCGTCACGCAGTCGGACTGGAAATCATCAACGGTGATCCGCTCGAATTGACTGATGAAGAATTAAATCCGCCGTCTGAGGGCGAGCTGCTCGGTGATTTGTCCGCATATCCGCTTCCCGTCGTACCGCAGTATGAAAAGAAACCGGGATATTTTACGTTTGTCGTATACGGCAACGGACACGGCGTGGGGCTTTCACAGTACGGCGCGGTGTACATGGCTGAAAAGGGTTGTTCATACCAATATATACTGTCGCACTATTTCAGCGGTTCGGTGATATGTCAGGATGAAGATTTCCCTGCCGTTTCCGTATACTGCGGCGAAGAATACGATACGCTTGAGCTTCTCTGCCGCATGGTCGCGCAGGAAATAGGCGGTATAAAGCCGCCGGTCGAAGCTCTCAAGGCGCAGACCGTCGCAATTTTTACGCTTCTGCAAAAGTACAGCTTCAATGTTAAAGGTATATGGGATGTCGCAACGATATGCGGCACATCCTCGTGGATATGGACAAACGACTGGACGCAGAACACTCTTATTCCCACCGTGCTCTCCGTTGCGGGGCAGTATCTCGCAAAAGCGGACGATGTTTCCCGCACACCCATTATGTCGGTGTACAGCAGTATGGCGGCGGGCGCGACTGTGACCTGCAGCGACATATGGTATGAATCGTATCCCGTGTCCGTTAAATCTCCGTTTGAAATGACGATGGGCAATTTCGTGAGTGTGGTTCAGTTTTCGGCAGATGAAATAAAGTCGAAAATTATGAAAGCGTTTCCCGATACGGTGCTCGGTGACGATCCGTCGACATGGATAATAATTCTGTCGCACACCGCATCTATAGATGCGGACAGAGGTTATGTCACACAGGTGCTTGTCGGTGATACACTGCTCTCAAAAGCCGAAAAATTGAGCGACAGGCTCGGTTTGAGGCTGCGCTCGGGCTGTTTTACGGTAGAATACACAAAATGGAGGTAATTTCAGTTGGATAAACAAAAAATTGAGCGTGCCGTGCGCGATATTCTCGAAGCAATAGGGGAGGATCCCGACAGAGAGGGACTTACGGAAACACCGTCGCGCGTTGCCGATATGTATGAGGAGATATTCGGCGGACTGCACAGCGATCCGCGCGAGCATCTGAAGCTTTTCGGAGGACAGAAAAGCAGCGGCATCGTAATTGTAAAAGACATCCCCGTCTATTCCGTCTGCGAGCATCATCTGCTCCCGTTTATCGGAAAAGCCGATGTCGCATATATCCCGTCCGACGGCAAAGTCATCGGTATCTCAAAGCTTGCGAGAATAGTCGACTGCTTCGCGCGCCGTCCGCAGCTTCAGGAACGTCTTACAAACGACGTTGCCGATTTCCTTGCAAAGGAGCTTTCCGCGGAGGGTGTTGCGGTTACGGTGAAAGCCGAGCACATGTGTATGACGATGCGCGGTATACGCGCGGCGGGAGCGAAAACCGTTACGTCCGCTTATAAGGGCGTGTTCGATACGAATCCGGACAAACGACGCGAGCTGTTTGAAATGCTCAACCGCTGAATGAAGCCCCGGCGGAATAAATCCGAACGGCGGCATATCAAAAGCGGAACAGGCAAAACAGAATATTATCTGAAGATCTTCGTATATATATGTATCGGTACATATTCATACGGAGGTTTTTTTATTATGATAAGAACAGCAGTTTTCGGCTACGGCAATTTGGGACGCGGTACGCTTCAATCGATCCTTTCGGCGGAGGACATGAAAGCCGTCGGCGTTTTTACACGCCGCGAAAAAGCGGAGGTATATGCGGAGGGCGGAATTGAGATTTACCCGGCAAACAGCATATTGAGCTTTGAAGCTGATATTGATGTTTTGTTTATATGCGGCGGCTCGGCTGACGATCTGCCCGAATACACACCTAAGCTTGCGGAAAAATTCAATGTCATCGACAGCTTTGACCGTCATTCTGAGATTAAGCGTCATTTTGACAATGTAAATTACGCAGCGCTCAAAGGCAAGCATCTTGCACTGATAAGCGCGGGGTGGGATCCCGGAATTTTTTCCGCGGCGAGAGCAATGTCAAAAGCCGTTTTTCCTCAGTCCGAGGTCTTTACATTTTGGGGAGAGGGCGTAAGTCAGGGACATTCCGAGGCCGTTCGGCGAATTAAGGGCGTTAGGGATGCAATTCAGGTTACGGTTCCGAAGGAGGACGCCGTCCGTGCGGCGCAAAACGGCACGCTTTCGGACGGAGACGGCAAAAAGACCCACACCCGCCGCTGCTATGTCGCCTCGGAGGAGGGAGCGGACAGGGCACGGATTGAAAATGAGATACGCACGATGCCCGACTATTTTGACGGATATGAGACGGAAATAGAATTTGTGAGCGAGACAGAGCTGAATGCCCTTTTCCCGACAATGTTTCACGGCGGCAGGGTAATTGCGAATGCGCACGGCGCGGCAGCCGCGGGCGCGGAGCTGTCGCTCACAATGAGATCAAACCCCGATTTTACCGGTGCGGTCCTCACGGCATACGGGAGAGCCGTTTACCGTGCCGCAAAAAAAGGACGGACGGGAGCTGTAACGGTTCTCGATATACCGATTTCCGATATGCTTCCGCCGTCCGCCGATAAATCGGCTTTGATCTGACCGTTTTGAAAAGTCGAAAAGGTTATATCCGGCTTACATCTGAAGACGCTTTTCCTCCGCGTTCTGTTTTTCCCATTCATCGGCAAGGGCAAGCATCCACCCCGCCGCACCGGTGTAAAGGCTCCAGCCGCCCTTTCCCTTTGCGCCCGGCATGGAGTATACGTCACCGCACATGGCATACGGCTCCCGTTCATAACACGGATTCTTAAGCGACGGAAGAAGAAGCCCGGTTGCCTCCGCCGCCTCGTGTGTCAGTCCCTCTTTCAGCAGCGCGAGAGCGAGCCACACGGCGGCATGGGTGTACTGCCCGCCGTTTTCACGGACTCCTTCGGGATAGTCGTTGACATATCCCGCACGGCGTGTGCGCGAGGTAAACGGCGGAGCAAACAGCTTTATGAGTTTATTCTGTCTGTCCGCAAGCTCGTTGAACGCGTACAGAAGCGCGTTTTTTCGCTGTAAGGGAGTGCCGATTTCGGCAAAAGAAGCAAATGCCTGCGGCAGCAGATCTATTCTGCATGCACGTCCGCTGCCGTCGCCGAGGGGAGTTCCGTCATCAAAAAACGCACGTGTGAAAAACCTGCCGTTGTAGGCACTGCGCATGACATTTTCCGTCATTTGCGACGAGATTTTTTGCAGCAGCACTGCGTGCTCGGCTTTTCCGAATTTGCGCGCGAACGGGTACATTTTATCGCAGACAAGCTTCAAAAACATGGCAAGCCATACGCTTTCGCCTCTGCCTTTGCCGCCTATTTCGCCGAACGAATCATTCCAGTCGCCGTCTTTTATCAGCGGCAGACCGTGCGCACCGAATTCGCACGCCTTGAAAATGCTTTTCATGCAGTGCTCATACACCGTTCCCTCCGAGCTTGAGCGTCTGTACAAATCATACCGTCGGCGTTCGCCGTCCCTGAGCGCGTTGCCCGCAAGGTACGGCACCGACACGGAAAAAATATCCGTGTCGCTTGTTTTTTCGGCATACACCGCAGCGGCGAGAGGAAGCCACAGCATGTCGTCGGAGCAGTGCGTACGCACACCCTTCTTGCCGACCGACGGAATAAGGTGGAACCAATGAAGCACATCGCCCGCCGTGAATTGAGCCGCGGCGCACAGAAGCAGCATTCTGCGTGTCGTTTCCGGAGAAAAACGTACAAGACACATTGCATCCTGAAGCTGGTCGCGAAAGCCGTATGCCCCCGAGCACTGATAATAGCCTGTTCTCGAACGCACTCTCGAATCGGCTGTCTGATGATACAGCAGTGCGTTTGCAAAGATGTCAAACTTATCCGAACCGGTTTTAAAACGAACCTTTTTTTCCGTAAACGGTTGTATCGCAATGTCTGTAAGCGGTTTTATTCCTTTTTCGTTTGCCGAAAAAACAAGTCTGAAAACCGTTTCAAAGCAGTCGCTGCCGTCGCCTGTATTTACGGTCATATTAAGCCGTCCGTTTTTGAGAACGGTGCCCGACCCGTTTTTGCATGAGATATTCATAAAGCCTCGGAAGTCGGCATTAAACGGATTGCACGTTGTTATGCCGTTTTCTGTGATAACTGAACTGCACATTTTTGCAAATTTTATTTTCTCATGCATTACCGGCATTACGCTGTAGCACACAGAACAGCGGTTTTTGATGCCTGTGAGCTTTAATGCAATCTCTTTTACCGCTCCGCGCGACGCAACCGTAACCTTAACGTCGCAGTGCATGCCGTTTATCACTGAGCGGTAAAGTGCGCTGTCGGAGGTGAAAAAAACGGAAGCACCCCTTATGCAGTCTGTGCGGACACCGTCTTGATACAGCGTCAGCATTTCGCCGTACATAGGCTCCGAAACATCGTAAGGACGCGGCGTGAGCGGACACAGGCGTGCGTTTGCAAACCACGTAAAGCCGAGCGAAGTGTCGGTCAGAAGCGTTCCCACGGTGCCGTTCGAGAGCGTTAATGAAAGCGGGAATGTGTGGCGCGTGTTGATAAAATAGCCGTTCGGAATAAAGCCGTCCGCACCCGAAACCGCGCGCTCACACGGCAGAATCTGCGAAATAAATTCCGTGTCTGCGCTGACGTCCGTTTCGTCTTCGCCGTTCGGAAATACCGCATCAGCGACGGCTGTCAGTAAGATATCGGCAGCGGAGCCTGCACAAATATTTACAATGTGAATGCCGCCGCGATTGCCGAGAAAGTCTTCGGCGTGCATTTTTTTTATGACATTCCGAAGCTTTTCCGCTGCGGTCGACGAATAGTCATCGGGTGAAAAAAGCGTAAAAACAAGATCAAACGGGCACCCTGCTTTGGAGAGCACGGAGTGAAACGCAATGAAATCACCGTAAAGAGACGGAGGAGCATCGTCGGCGGCAACCCTGACGATTCCGAGGTCACCCGAAATGCCCTTTTCCCAAAGCGCGGCAATCGATGCGGTGTTTTTCAGCCGCGCGTCTCTTTGAAGTGTCGTCGGTATACCGTCAAAGAAACGTGAAAGGAAAAAATTCTCTGCGCATTTTTGAGTTCCTCCCGAAAAAACCGTCGCGACCGGGGAGGAGGACTCCGTTTTCGGCAGAGGCTTGCCGCGAAGCAGCGAAAGCTTGTTTACAGCGTCCGTCCTGTCGTCGCCTACGGCGGCAATAAGCACCTTTTCGCGTTTTTCGCCGGGTGCCAATCGAAGCTGAACGCTTGCGGCAAAGCACGGCGATACATCGGCTGTGCTGCCGTCAAAGTCCGGTGTGCCGTCGGCAAAAGGAAATTCGGACGATACGGACGGCGACAGCACACGGCTGCGGCGGCATGTAAAAACAAAAGACCCGCTGTCCGCAAATCCCAATGCCGCAGCCGCTGTCGGTATGCCGTTTTCGCGTCTTTCAAACGTCACGCAGCACAGATCGGTGTTAACATCGGTTTTTATAAACAGATCCGAATAGCTTTTGTGAACGTCAAAATCATTTACCGGAAGAAGCTCAGGTTCTGCAAAAAACAGCAATTCGTAAAAACCGCCCTCCCCCGAAGTGTCGGTTATTTTTACGGGGGCATATATCCCCGCCGTTGAGCGCGAAAGACAGAGCGCATGCTCGACAACGGCGCCTCCGCATGTTACTTTGTTGTAAAAGCATGAATTTTTCAGAGTACCCCTGCCGTTTTGCGAAAGCGGAACCGCTGCGCTGCGTGCTGTCCTTACCGCCGCGAAAATGCCCGTCGCGGAATGACGTGAACCGAAAACGGACAGAGAAGAAAACAAAAACCTGTTTTTCCCGTCCGCAGTGCAGATGAGTGACGAATCACCGTCCGTAAACATTGAGCAGCGCGGCGCGGCGTTTTCCTGTACGGGTGCGGAGCGAGTCGGTATCTTTTTTTGAAACAGCTCCCTTTTCTTTTTCATATGCGCCGTAAACGGAACCTCGGTCGGAAGCTTTTCGGTCAGCAGGCTTTGAGCTGCTTTCATTTGTCCGCAGGAGATAAATCGTCTCACATTGATATTATTGAAAAGAGCGTTGCCGCATGCGATAAGACTCATTCCCTTATGATGTGCCATGAAGCTGCGAACCGCCATGTAGTTCTCCGGTGCGACACGTTCCGCAGTGAAGTCGAGCGCCTCATAAAATCCGCATGAGCCGAATGCGCCGAGTGATACAAAACGTGAAAGATTTTTCACCGCATCCGTCGGAGCTACGGAAAGAGCGAGAAAGGATGAATACGGGGAAAAGACGTTTTCGCAGTCTGCGTCCGCTTTTACGGAAAGCCGTCTCAACCCGTGCGCCTTGTATCTGTAGTTGAGTTCGCGGTCAAACGCGTAGTATCCGCTCTCCGAAATCCCCCACGGCATCGGGGAACGCCGCACGGCACGCTTCTGTTCACGCACACAGTTATACAGCGCTTCGCTCAAAAACGTACCGTCGAAAACGGGTAAAAACAGAGTCGGCATAAGATATTCAAATGCAGTGCCTGTCCACGATGCCGCAGAGGTATACAGTCCCGATGCCACGGCGGCACGCGAAAGCTTTTCGTTGTGCGACACGGGAACTTCCCGCAGCGCGATCGCGTAATATGAAGTCAGCCGCATTTCGGACATGTATGTGTCGTAAAAGGACGGACTTAATGTCCTGTCGTTTCCGTTCAAGCCGACGGAGAACAGACCGCGCCTTTTTGAAAACAGCACGCCGAGATCGGAAGCGCTTATCTCTGCCCTGATAAAATCGGTGATATCCGTAAATCTCCCGTTGCCGCCGGAGAGTTTTTTGAGTCCCTCGCCGAGAGCCGAAAGGCAGCACAGATAGTTGCCGCAGTCGACCGTGGAAACGAAATGCGGTCGGAGAACATCAAGCGTGCATGTGTCATACCAATTGAAAAGCAGACCGCAGCAGCGCTTCATTTTTTTCAGTGTTTCGCATGTATTTTTAAGCCGTTCGTGAAGCTGTTCCTCCGTTATAAGCGACAGATCCGCGGCGGTGAGACAGCTCATTAGATACATGCCTATGTCAGTCGGCGAAGTTCGGTGCGCCGTTCGTTTTACAGGGGTGAGCTGGACGTTGTCGGGCGGAAGCCAGTTTTCCTCGGCGGTGACATATTGTTCGAAATATCGCCATTCGGCAGCAGCATAGCTTTTCAGCGTTTCGCGGTCGGCTGCGGACAGACGTCCGGTCGATCTGACGTTTGCTATTCCGTCGGAGAATGAAAACGGAATATTAAAAAGAATGAGAATTCCCCAGAGCCTGTGCAGCGGTGAACCGAAAACAAGTGCTGCCGCACATGCAAGCGACACGACGCACGGCATGAATACCGTTTGTCTGCCGTGTTCCCCCTGTGCAGCGGTAGTCCATTCAAGCGTTTTTTTATGGCTGATTAAGCCGCGGTACAGTCCCTTTACAGTCGCCGACAGCGACACTGCCGCGTCTTCGGGGAGTGATGCCGCAAGATACGCTGCGCGAATGAGTGCTTTAAGACCTACGCCTGCGGAAGCCGTGAGGTAGACCGATGTCAGCGCCTTTGCGCCGAGTCTGAATATTTCTCCGAAAAAAGAAACCGCAGGCTCGCTTATTACGGATAGCATTGCCCACAAAAACAGAATGAGTGACGTTCCGTTCGCAAAAAAGACAGACAGCAGCAGTGCGGCGAGTGCCGAAACGGGTGTTACGGCGCGCCGCAGATTGTCGAGAAGCTGGTATTTTGTCAGTCCGGTCAGCGACGGTGCGGCGGAGGAGCCGTTAACCGTGCCGTGAATAAGACGCAGATTCTGCATGTCACCCCTTATCCAGCGGTGCGCACGTTTGTAATATGCCGACGGCTTTGACGGAAAACTGTCCGACAGACAGATTCTGCCCGCAAAAGCGGTGTTGAGCAGCGAGCCTTCGGGAATGTCATGACTGAGAATTATACCTTCGGGAAAAGTGTCGGCGCAGGTTTGTGAAAAAGCCTTTATGTCGATAAGACCCTTTCCCGTAAAAAGCGATGAGCCGAACATGTCCATGTAACGTTCCGAAACGGGAGATGAGTAGGCGCTGATGCCGCCGAGCGTCATAAACGCCGAAAAGAAAGTTTTTTCAGAGGATTCAGCCGATGTTTCCACGCGCGGAGCAATGATGCCGTACCCCTCGGTGATGCGTCGCTTTTCGGGTGAAAAAACGGGTCGGTTCATTGGGTGATATGATGTGCATACAAGCTTTTTCAGACTTTCAAACGGCAGCACCGTGTCGGAGTCAAGAGCCAAAAGATATCTCGCACCTTTGAGTTTTTCCGTGTCGCCGGTCAGAACCGAAAAACCGTTTTTGCCCTCGGTTATAAGTTTGACGAGCGTACAGAGAGCACCGCGCTTGCGTTCGTGCCCGCCGTAGCTGTTTTCGGACGGCGCAAATACTCTGTCACGGAGAGCAAAAACAAATCCGCCGCCGTACTGTTCGTTCAGTCCGTTAATCATTTCTTCCGCCGCTCTTATGTTTGCTCCGTCTTCGGGCAGTGACGGGACATCGGCGTTTTTCAGGTCACACAGGAAGACAAGCACCGTGTCGGGCGAAGAATCCGACATCTTTGTTTCGAGCAGATGTTCACCCGTTTTTTTTATTCTGTCGGCGGACGGCAGCACGCTTGATACGGCGATTACGGCAGGCGGCAGACAGTCGGTCAGCTCGGGTTCGTATGACGGCAGAAAACACGGAGGAAAGAGCTTTGCGGACAGTCGGTCGGAAAGCGGATGCAATGCGGCAAATGCAGGCAGAAAAGCGAGTACGCAAAGAATAATACGTCCCCATGCCGAGCCGAAAAAGCCGTTCGCCGAACGTGTGCACAAAATTACGCTTGTCGCAGTGACCGATGCGGCAAACAGCCCTTCAAAGCATAAAAAAGCTGCACCGTGTGAAAGCTGCGGCTTTTGTATGTCTATATGAAAACCGATATGGCGCTTCGTGCCGGTTTCTTTTTCGGCGTTACCGAGCGCACGGCGCAAGAAATCAATCGCAGACAAGCCTTTTTTCTTCGCGCTGCGGCATACGGCGCGTCTGTAGTTTTCTTTTGTGAGACGGTCGCATAAGACGTAATCACCCGATGGATCAAGCGTCAGCAGACGTTCGGCTTCGCAAACCTCCGGCAGAATCCCGTCAAAATCAATATCACGCAAGCCGAAAATCAGTTTTACCGCGCCGCCGAAGGAGTCGGGTGCATTTGTGTAGGTTCGCACTGCTTTGAGCGCGGCAGCCGCAAAGGTGAGAGGCGCAAGCTCTGCGCACAAATCGAGAGGTATGTCGAAATTTTGAATGGCTTTCGAAAAGCTTTGTCGCACATTGCCGTTTTCCGTTCTGTCAATACAATCCGAAAGAGCGCGGAAAACACCGTTGACGGAATCGCCGCGGTGCTTTCCGACCGATTTTATTCCGTTCGTTATGCATGACATGAGCAGCGCCGCGTTGTCCTGCAGCCATCTGTCACATTCAGCCGTTCCGCCGTCTTTCTTCAGCAAAGCAGCGTGTTTTTTCAGTTCTTTTTTTCCGCCGTCAAGCGCCTTTTTAGCAGAAAACATAAATTCCTCCGAAAAAAAGATATTCGGAGTTATTCTTGACACAAAACAGGAATATATTCACAGATAAAAGCGACTGTTGCTTTCGCATGCGGAATATCCGCTTTTGCTGAGCGCAAAATCCAAGGGCGGAAAGAAAAAAGTGCGGAACAGGCAAGACGGAAAAGCTTAAAATTTTTTGTAAAATCTACAAAAAATACTGTTTTTATGCTTGTATGAGAGAAAAAGATGTGTTAAAATTATTTTAAAATATCCCGTTCGGAGGAACAAAAGTATGAAATCGTTTAAAAAGGTGCTTGCGGTATTTCTCTGTGCCGCAATGATAGTTCCCGGCTTGTGCATCGGCGTTTACGCATCCGACACATGCGATTGCGGCAACACGCCTATTGTGTATATGTACGGCAAACAGACCATTTACCTTACCCGTGAGGACGGCTCAAAGGTAAACCCTCTTGCGCGCGATGATCTTGACATCGGCGGAATGGTAAAAGAGGTTGTTCCCGATATTGCCAAAAGCATGGCAACCGGCAATTGGGACGAATACTGCGAAAAGGTTTACAATATGCTTGCGCCCATATGGAAGGATGTCAAGGTGGACGGCAACGGCTATCCGATAAATCCCAATACAGGCATAGCTTACAGCTGGTCGCCCGAAACCGTAACGTCGCGCCACTCCTACGGCTTTGACGGCGGCTTCCTCTATCTTTTCGACTGGCGTCTGTCCCCGATGGATGTTGCGGACGATATGCATGAGTTCATTGAAACCGTTAAGAAGAAGACCGGTCATGACAAGGTGGTGCTTGTCAGCCGCTGTATGGCTGCAAGCTATGAAATGGCTTACCTCTACAAATATGAGCGTCCGCGCAACTATTCTGGCATTGAAAAGGTAGTGCTGTTCAATCCCTCCACCGGCGGACTCAACTGGCTTGAAAGCGCTTTTTCGGGCAAGGTAGTAATAGATCCCGACAGTGCATACCGTTATATTCAAGGCTCGGTATTTGAAGACAAGGTTAACGATGACGCTCTTGTTGAAGTGTTAAAGCTTGTGTTTAACAGTCTTAAAGAGACTTACGGCTTGAATCTCGCCTGCAAGCTTTTACAGAATAAGATATATCCCGCAGTAAAGGACAAGCTTTTTGCCCGTCTTGTAAAAGAGTTTTACGGCACGGCAGGCGGTGTGCTCGCGATGATACGTGAGAATTTCGACGAGTGCATTGATTATATCTATCCCACAGACGCCGATAAAGCGGAATATGCGGGTCTTATTGAAAAGGCGAAGTACTATCACGACAACGTGACCATGCATGTTGCGGATATCCTCAAGGAAATTGATGCTCTCGGCAAGCCCGTGGCAATTTACGGCGAGTACGGCGGACAGCAGCGTCCCGTTTCTGCCGACGCGGCTTATTGCGGCGACTATTCGATAGCGCTTGACGATCAGACTCTCGGCGCAACTGTGTCAAAGGTCGACGGCAGACTCTCCGACAAATATCTTGCGGCGGCGGCTGCCGAGGGACGCGACAAATATATCTCTCCCGACAGGCAGGTGGATGCCTCCACGTGTCTGTTCCCCGACACAACGTGGTTTATTAAAAACGCAAACCATGAATTTCCTGCGGTAATCGATTATCTTATGCTCAGCTTTATCAGAGGAAAGGCGCCGGACGTTTGGTCGAATGAAGCATATCCGCAGTATCTGAACTTTAATCCCGATGCACCTTTAAGCGGACAGCTTGAACCCGCACAGGAGGTCAATGCAAACGATATCGACTGGGCGGCATATGAAACGGGTGACGCGACAATTACCATTATTCTTGAAACAATCAACACGATAATCAAAACAGTCAATTACCTTATCAAAACAATTAAGGAGATTGTTGCGGTTGCCAAAGGCACTGCCGTTGCGTAATTAACGCTCTGCCGGCTGAAATAACATATAAAGAAAAAGTCCTTTCCGCTCGGTGCGGAGAGGACTTTTATAATGGTGTGCCCGGCTCAGATTTTGTTGTGCCCGGCTCAGATTTTGTTGTGCCCGGCTCAGATTTTGTCGGGGCTTATGACAAAGCCGAAAGTGAAAGTCTTGTCGCTGAGCAGACGTTTGTTTTCGCTGTTGTTCAGTTCGCTGTTTTCGCTTATAGCATTAAAACGCCAGTCGAGATTTACTATGGTCTTATGTTCATTTTTCAGTTCGAAGTCGTGCTTTACCTCGGTGATCTGTTCTGCCGAACAGTGCGACGCGTTGAAAGAGAAGTCCTTCATTCCGAACGGCGTAAAGGCAAGCGCTTCGCCGTCCGGGTTGCCGACCTTTGCGCGGCGGGTTTTGTAATGCGAGGAGTTTTCCTGCGGGCGGATATAGTGAACAAAATTGTCGGTGACCGTTGTTTTATATTCGTCAAAGCGTGCGGCTTTGTATCTGTCGGGGTAGGTTTCCGTTTCACCCAAGCCGAAATATTCAATGCTTTCGTTTTCCTCGTTGAGCGTAAGCTTCAAGCCGAGGCGCGGCAGAACGGGAACGTTTTCGCGTACGGTTCCGCTTGCTTCGACCGTTACCGAGCCGTCGGGCGTAAATGTGTATTTTACGTGCGCTTTTACAACGGGCGGGTTTGCGGGACCTCCTATTGCTATCTCGGTGTCGGCGATAACAAGTCCGTCGGCGCGTGATATTTTTGCGGAATATGTTTTTTGCGAAGCGCGGTGAAAATGATTTTTATACCACCCGTCGACCGAGCCTCTGTTATATGTAGGTGCGTGCCATATCGCAAATGCGGACGGTTCCGCGAACATCTCCGTACCGTTTATTTTCAGGCTCTTTATGCAGCCGTAGCTTTTGTCAAAAACATACTCGGTGTTTCCCGCAAAAACAGAAACAAGCCTGTCTCCCTCTTTAACCGAAACGCATGTGTTTTCAGTATCATTTGCAGCGGCGCAGCCGGGTTTTTCGGCTGTACCGTCGGTAAGCTCAAACTGTAAAAACGCAGTTTCATAGCCCTTACCTGCCCACGGCGTGTCGCCGTTTTGTACAAACGAAAGTGTTAAGAAGCTGTTTTTGCCGAGTGAAATTGCATTACCGTCAAAAAGCACGAAGCTCATTTCAGACTGCGGAGCAATGTCGGGAGATGAAATGCATCCGGACAGTATTTCTTTACCGTCGGATTTTATATTCCACATTATGTCAATATCTCTGAGAGCCGTAAAGTAACGGACGTTTCTTACCGTCACTGTGCCGTTCTCATATTTTCCGCGTACCTGCTCATACACTTTTTTCATGTCATAGTAACCGGGACGCGGTGTACGGTCGGGGAACACAAGACCGTCGATGCAGCATATACCGTCATTCGGGAAATCGCCGAAGTCGCCGCCGTAATAATAACGCGGTGATCCGTCGGAGGCGGGGAAGTTCAGTGCGTGGTCGGTGAACTCCCAGATGCAGCCGCCGCAGAAGTTATCGTTCTCATCAACAAGTTTCCAGAAATCGTATACGTCGCCCGTGGACATCGAGCAGACATATTCGCACATGTAAAACGGTTTTGAATGCGCTTCGTCCTTGAAATAATCGGCGATATACCCTACACCTGCATACATTCTGCTCTCAACATCGGATATGTCGGAGAAGTTTTCGCCATCCGGAACAGCCTTAAATTCAAGGTGTGCGTTTTCGTAGTGAACAAGGTTGCGTTCGTCGCGCGCACGGATGTACTCCGCCATTGCGCGGTGATTGACTCCGCAGCCGCTCTCATTGCCGAGACTCCACATAATGACGCAGCCGTGGTTTTTGTCGCGCTCGTAGAGAAGCGCGGCGCGGTCAACGTAGGCGTTTTTCCAATCGGGAGAATTTGAGAGGCAGCTCCAGCGAGTCCAGTCCCAGTCCGACACCGTATTGTAACCCATTCCGTGAGTTTCGAGGTCGGCTTCGTCGGTGAGGTAGAAGCCGAGCGCCTCGCACAGGTCGACAAAACGCGGGTCGTTCGGGTAGTGTGAAGTGCGTATATGATTGACGTTTGCGCGTTTTAACAGCAGAAGATCCTCTTTCATGCGGTCGAGTGAAACAACGTAGCCCTGCTCGGTCGAATCGTGGCGGTTGATGCCGCGCAGCTTAAGCGCCTTGCCGTTTATCAGCAGCTTTTTGTCTTTTATTTCAATGCGCCGCAGCGCGACCTGAAACGGAATAACCTCATCCCCTACAGTGACAAAAAGAGTGTAAACATACGGTGTCTCGTCGTTCCACAGCTGCGGCAGCGCGACCGTAAAGGAAAAATGATGCGTGCTTTCCGTACCGCTTTTTATAACCGTCCCGTCGGGAGAAACAAAACCGTAAGACACATCGGTAACGCCGTTTATGTCGCATTTTACTTTGATCTCCGCGCTGTTGAGGTCTTCGTCTACATACTGCTTTATCTCGACATCGTCGGCGTGTATCCTGTCGCGCTTGAGGAGATAAACCTCTCTGAAAATGCCGGAAAGGCGGAAAAAGTCCTGATCTTCAAGATATGAGCCGGGGCACCATTTTACAACGAGCACCGATACACGGTTTTTGCCCGCACGTGTGAAACGTGTGATATCAAAAACGGTGCGTGCGTGGCTCACCTCGCTGTAGCCGACAAAATGACCGTTTATCCACAAATAAAAGCATGAAGCCACACCCTCAAAAATAATTTCGTGGGTTTCTGCGGATTCGCTTTCCGAAAGATCAAAATCTTTAAGCAATGCCCATGCCGGATTTCTGTCCGGAACATGCGGCGGGTCGGTGGGGAACGGATACATGAGATTTGAATACAGCGGCTTGTCGTATTTGCATCTGTCGTATATCTGAATATTGCCCGGTACGGTCACCGTGTCAAGTCCCGCAACGGGGAAACCGCAGGAAAAAAAGAGCCTGTCAATTTCTTCAAAGCTATCAAACGGACATATTTTCCAGTCGCCGCAAAGAGAAGTGAATCTGTCCGATTTTTCTCTGTCTCCCGTGAGCGCATCCTCGACGGATGAGAACGGGATAAAATACGAAGCCGGCTTTTTTGCGCCGATGTGCAGCGTTTGGAGCTGCTTATGAAAAGCGGGAAACAGCATGGTATACTCCTTTTTTTCTTGTTTTTTTATTTTATTCTATCATCTTTACGCGTTGAACGCAATAGAGGAAAATGCGTTATAATACCAAAATAAATATGAACAATCTGTTAATGATGTGAATGATTAAAGAACTTTTTGAACAGTTTTCACTTTTTTGTACATGCGTCTGATATTGAAAAATCCAAGAAAGTGTTATATAATAGAAATACCGAAAAATTTCGGAAAGTGCTGAAAATTTTGTTTATTATTTCGGAGGACAACATGTGTAAAAAAGTTTTATCGGTCATTTTATGTATGTGTATGCTCTTCGGCTTGTGTGCCGTTCCGTCTTTTGCAGCGGATGTCTGCGACTGCGACGAGCTGCCTATTGTCTATGTTCGCGGTCGTTCGACCGTATACAAGGATAAATACACTCGCGAAGTCGATCTTCCGGATATTTCCGATGAGGAGATCAAAAACCGCATCAAGCCTATGCTGTCTCTGCTTGCAAAGGGGTATTTTTCGGGTGACTACACGGAATACGGCAATGCGCTTGCCAATGCATTCAAGGAGCTTTATGCCGATTTTTCGCCCGATTCAAAGGGAAATTTTCCCGGCAATTCGGGAAATTACTATGATCCCGCGTGGTCTTACCGTGATATCCACCGCAATATACCGGCGGAGGGGGATTACGAGGGCGCGACGCGGCATCTGATGGAATATACGTTTGAATACGATTTCCGTTCTTCCCCGTGGGATATCGCGGACGATCTTTTAGAATATATAACAAATATCAAGAGGATAACGGGGCATTCGCGTATAAACGTTGTTGCGCGGTGTCTCGGCTCATGCATTGCGTCGGCGTATTTTGCAAAATACGGCTGGTCGGACGTAAATTCGGTGGTGATGTATAATCCTACCTGTAACGGTACTATTGTAACGAATGCGCTGTTTACGGGTAATCTCGCTCTTAATGTCGATTCGGTGAATTATTTTGTCAATCAGAATGTCGAAACGGACGACACTCTTTACAAATTTCTGATATCGTCGCTTGATATGCTTAATTCCGTATACGGTCTGCGACTCACCGCAGCCGCGCTCTCATCCGAAGTCAACAAGATAGCGGCTGTCTGCGCTCCCGCCTGCACACGCGCCTCCTACGGCACGATGGGAGGTTACTGGGCAATGGTCGGTCCCGAATACTATGAGAAGGCGCGTGCATATGTGTTCCCCGGTGAATATGCGGAGGAATATAAAGCAATAATCGAGAAAACAGATCTCTATTATTATAATGTTGCCGCAAAGCTGCCCGAAATATTCAAGGCGATGGCTGCGGACGGCGTTAACATGAAATTTATTGCGAAATACGGCTTGCAGGCTTATCCGCTTTCGGACGAGGCGCAGGAGCAGAGCGACATGATAATATCCGTCCGTCAGCAGACCTTCGGCGCATCCTCCGCCAGGATGGGAAAGAAATTCTCTTATTTTTATTTGAGGGAAGCAAAGAAAAACGGCACCGACAAATATATCTCCGCCGATAAGACGGTGGACTGCTCGACGGCGCTTTTCCCCGATTCAACGTGGTTAATTAAAGATTTTACGCACAACAGCTTCCCGCCGGTGGTTGATGTAATGATTCTGAAGCTTCTCGAAAACGGCGGCAGAACCGAGGTGCGGGATAACGAGAGCTATCCGCAGTATCTTGTGATAAACAAAGAAGCGGACACCCTCACTCCTCTTACAGCCGAAAATCCCGGCTCACAGGTCAACGACGGCTTTGCGGCTGCGCTGATGACGTACCTGTCGAATTTTATGGAGATACTAATGAAGGTGCTTGATGTCATAACCGGAATTTTTGATGTGATTAAGGCATAAGCAGGTCAATCGAAAATACATAAAAATGAGCCGACGGTTTGCGCCGCCGGCTTCATTGTATTTATATGTTATTATGCGCGCTTTGTGATTTTCATCGGCGTTTGCGGAACATCAACACGTGCAATCTGCGCACCCACTGCGGTGAGCTTGCGAACAACGTCTTCGTATCCTCTGTCAATGTGGATTATGTCTTCTATTTCGGTCGTTCCCTTTGCGCAAAGTCCGGCTATTATCATTGCCGCGCCTGCTCGAAGGTCATCAGCTTTAACCGGGGCGCCCTTAAGCTCCGCGCTGCCCTGAACAATGGCGGCTTTGCCTTCTATCTGTATCTGTGCGCCCA
>OMRJ01000105.1 GCA_900313475.1 uncultured Eubacteriales bacterium
ATGAAATGATTGTGATGTGACGCGAAGAACACACCTCTGGAAACGCACTCGGCAATCCACTCCTGATGGAGATACAGATCGTCGTCGTTTGCAACACGCAGATAGAACAGCGAAGGCTCACCGGAAACCACAAGATTGAATCCGTTGTTTGCGGCTGCTGCCTTAAGACCGTCACAGAGCTTGATGCCCTTTTCTCTGAACATTTTGGGAGTATCAAGCTTTTTCATTTTTTCGATACAGGCGATACCGGCTGCAAAAGGAATAGCGCTCATCCAGTATGAACCGGTGTAGCTCAAACCGCTCATCGCGGATTTAAGGAAATCCTTACCGCAAAGAGCCGAAACATTCCAGCCGTTTGCGAGAGCCTTGCAGAAGCATATCATGTCCGCTTCAAAGCCGTAGTAATGATCCGATCCTGCAATATCAAGACGGAATCCGGCGCGGACGTCGTCAACAATAAGGACTATACCCTTTTCCGTGCAGAGATTTCTGACCTTCTGCCAGTAACCGTCGGCGGGAAGAACGTTGTCGGCAAAATTGCCGTGAAGATAAGGCGTAGAGATAAATGCAGCGATCTCGCCCTCGTTTTCTTCAACTACCTTTTTAAGTCCTTCAAAGTCGTTCCAATCAACATAGAGGTTGTTTGCAACGTCTTCGGGAAGAACACCGGGATAGTCAACCTTCTGCGTCCACATCGAAACACCGTGATAGAAACCGTTAACGAAGATTATTTTCTTGCGGTGTGTGTATGCACGCGCGCACATGATAGCACCCTGCGTGGTGTCGTTACCGTTCTTCATAAAAAATGCCCAGTCGGCGGAGGCAACGGTGTCAACAAGATACTCTGCGAATTCGAGAATCTTTGTCGAAGGCGTGGTTACGCAGTTCTCAAGCTTTGCCTGCGCGAGAGCCGCCCCGTCGACATCGGGATCGTTGTAACCGAGAACATTGGGACCGTAAGCGCACATATAGTCGATATACTTATTGCCGTCAACATCCCAGAAATATGAGCCCTTGGCGTGATCGGTAAAGAAAGGCCATGACGTGGGGGGAATCCAACAACCCTCAGCGGGGCCCTGATGTCCGTAAAGTCCCGACGGGATTACCTTACAGGCTCTTGCATAAAGTTCCTGACTCTTTTTAAAATTATAATGTTTTGAAGCCATTGTTGTTTTCCTCCTTAAGCAAGATAAAGTCCGACTCTGTCGAGAATACGGTTAACGTTATCTATCATTGAAATCATACCGCCCATTTTAATAGTGCCGGCACCGATACATGCAACCGCGTTGACTTTGCCGTCAAACAGATCACGTGCAAGCTTCATGCCGCCGAATTCCATGATGGCACGGTATTTTTCCGGAGCCTTCTTGACTGTTATCATTCTGTGATTGCGCACACGGATAGTGGCAGCGGGACCGCCCGCAATAGACATTTTGATATCGCCGTCAACAATGTGATCCGCACTGAACCTGCCTATCTCATCGTTGTTGCCTATCTGTGAAAGAGCGACGGTGATAGTGTAGAACATAAGCGAAGTGCTTATGTTGAAGAAACGCTCATCTTCGAGATCCGCGGGATCGGGACGCATATACTTTGACAGCAGATCCGTAAGCGGAACAAATGACTTAAGAAGGAAGCCGATGTGAAGAAGTCCCTTCGAGGGAATGGGTGTAACGGTACCGTCGATAAGCCCGTTGAATTTTTCGCAGGAAGAAAAAGGAAGCTTAATGGTGCAGTCGGAACGGCATCCGTCTTCCATGCGGCAATACCCGTTTTTGAACATAATTGTGGCAGCGGGACCGCCCTTAACGTCAAAACCGATTGATATCAGCTTTTTGTTGGTAAGAAGTGCTCTGGCGTTCTCGTCAAGTTCACAGAGATTTTCGAGAGTACCGAGTACGGCATACATATTTATGTATGCAAGTGTTTTTGAATCAGTCAAAACTCATTCCTCCTAATAAAAAGGGCGTTACCCCTCAAAATGTACAGATGTATTTTACCAAAACATCGACTAAAAGTCAACGAGTTTTAGTAAACAGTTTACAAAACATTTTTATATGTGTTATAAAAAATACAATATACACACAAAAATATACTCTGCCTTATCGACATTCGGCTTCCGCGATGAAAAAAAATCTTTTATGCTATAAAAAAACTGCTTTCCGCCAAACGAAGCCGAAAGCAGCAGCCGAATAACAATATTCAGTATTTCACTTTGAGCGTACAAAGGAAAGCAATCCGCTGAAAATGCCGAAAAATGCCTTTGCATATTTAATGATTACCTCAAACATTATTTTCCCCCCTGAAAGAAAAATCAAAAATTTTAATTTGTCTGTTTTACAACACTCGTTGTATCTGTTGTTATAATAGTATCATACGATTATGTCCAAAGTGTGAACAAATCAGATTTTCAATACATTTTTTCTTTGGATTGTTTAACAAACTTCAGCAGTCGTTTTTGTGTATTTTAACGAAAACTTAACAGTTCTTAGATTGTCCCGCAGCAGCCTCGGATTTTTGAATAAAAAACGCGGTGTTGTTTTATGCATCTCGCACAAATATATTTTTGACAAATAAAAAATATTGTAAATCTTTTTTTTGTGTCGTATAATATCCGTATTATATTCCGAATCTATTCGGCAAAAAAAAGAGGGTACGGTATGAACGAGAAATATGTCTCAAAGAAAGAATTCCGCATGTTTGCTGTCGGCGCCGCCGGTCAGGGCATGATTTACGCAATGATGTCATCCTACATAAGCGATTTTTACATCAACGTTCTTCAGGTTCCGCTGATGTTCGTGCTTCTTCTTATGCTCCTTGCACGGGTATGGGATGCGATCAACGATCCGCTTATGGGCATCATAGCGGACAGACGCGCCGGAAAAGGCAAATCTATTAAAACATTTATTGTGTGGGCAGTCGTTCCGATAAGCATCCTTACAATATTGATGTTTTACTGCCCCGATATTTCGTCCGCAGGTAAAATGGTATATGCAGCTATAGTGTATGTTGCATGGGGCATGCTTTACACAATGGCGGATGTTCCGTTCTGGTCAATGCCGAATGTAATGACTCCGAATGCGGAAGAACGCGGCAGTGTTTTCTCGATAGGACGTACCGTTAACGGTGTCGGCTCCGCATTCCCCATGATTTTACTCTATATTGTTAATTTTATTCTGCCGAATTTCATGCCACACGGAACAATAAAATATGAGGAAACAAAATATTTCATAATGGTTCTCGCATCCGTCGTCATCGGCGGCACACTCTATGCAATGTCAACAAAGAGCATTAAAGAACGCGTTGTCATCCCCTACCGTGAAAGGCAGCCCGGTGAACCCGGCAAGCTCGCGCGCATCTTCAAATGCAAGCCTCTTATGCTTGTAATAGCGATGGGTATTCTCTCCTGCGGCAGATATATGATACAGGCTGCGTCGCTTCACGTTGCGCGTTATGCCTTTTACATAGGAGAACCTCTCGATAACTTTACGCTCGAACGCTTCAACGGTGATCAGACTTCTCTCGAAGCCGCTATTGCATCTGCGGTAGACGGCAGTGTTACGGGAATCAAACTCATCCTTGACGTGTGCGCACTCGTCGGCATGTTCGGCGCGATGCTGCTCATGCCTGTTCTGATGAAAAAATTTGACTACAAAAAGCTCGTCATAACGACATGTCTTATAGGAGCGGGAGCAACGCTCGGCACCACGCTTATCGGTTGGTTTACACAGAACCTCTATCTGTGCATTCCGTTCATGATAATTTCAAGCTTCCCTCTCGGCGTTCTTAATATCATCTGCTACGCAATGATCGGCGACTGCCTTGATTACATGGAGCTTAAAACGGGATTCAGAGACAATGCGCTCGGCTCTGCGTGTCAGGGATTTGTTAACAAAATAGGCAACGCCTTTGCAACATGCGGTATCGTTATAGTTTATATGCTTGTAAAGCTGCCCGTTGAAGAAATGGTGAACGATACAGCCATTAAAGCCGCAACTGAACTGACGGAACAGCAAAACTTTGCCATGTTCTCTCTTGTGTCTGTAATTCCGGGGATAAGCCTGCTGCTTTGCATAATTCCGATACTGTTCTATTCGATTTCGGGCAAGGAAAAGGAAAAAATGCTTGCCGATCTTGAAAAAGCAAGAAAAGAAAAAGGTATTATTATAACAAAATAATATTTGCGCAAAAAGTGCCGAAATTTGTGCAAAAAGTGCGGAAACTTCGGTTTTCAGAGCAAAAAAAACATTAGACTGTATTTTACATCTGACATTCTTTGTAAAATACAGTCTTTATTTTTTCGTACGAAA
>OMRJ01000184.1 GCA_900313475.1 uncultured Eubacteriales bacterium
CAAGCGTGCCGTCGGTATAAAGGTGCCATGTAAATTCGTCCGCCGCGCCGAATGTGCCCTCATCGACAACTCTGACAGCGGCAGCAGCCGCGTGTGCGGGCAAATCCATGTTAATCCCGGCAATCGGCAAAAAAGCCGTGAGCATGAGAATGACAAGCAAAACAGAAATTGATTTTTTAATTATATTTTTCATTTTCCGCCTCCCAAAAAAAATATAGAAAATTTATTTTTACTCCGCAGTAATATTTGATCTTTTAGTGCAAACAGCCCCGAAGTACCGTGTGCATTCGGGGCTGTTTGCTTTTACAGGGTGTTTTTTCCGTTATGTTAAACGGCTGCTTGATTTACCAGTGCTTCATGCCGCAGGCGCAGAACTCGTTGGTTCTGAACAGCTTGCAGAAGAACCGTATTATTTTCCAGAAGAACTGCGCAAGCTTGTTTGACGAGTGGCAGATGTGTTTGCAATTACCGACAGTAGATGTGCCGCAGTTATCGCACTTGCCGTCCTTATCTTCGTCGACATGACCGACCGCCTTAACGACGTTATCCTTGTAGGAGCTGCCGCAGACGGAGCAGGTATGCTGCGTGCAGCCGTCCTCGGTGCAGGTCGCGGGTATGACCGTGTCGGTGTACTTATGACCGTTCAGCGCACACAGCGCATCGGCGTAGGACGGACTGCTGACAAGCTTTCCGCCGTCGTCAAGCTCGCAGACTGCATAGATGCTGAAGTGATCGGCTTCGATGATAAGCCAGCCGTTGCTCTTTTTGGCATTTATACGGGTCATATTGCCGTCCTCGACGCGGTAGACCGCAAACGACTTTCTTGCGTCGTCGCCGGAGAGACGCAGCTTGATAAGGAATTTGCCGTCCGGCTGAACCGTTGTTTCGCCGTAGGTAAGCTTGAAATCGTAGTACTTATTGTAGCCGCCGTGACCGTAGCCCGCCGTGCTTATACGGAACTTTCTGTCGCTTGCGGCACCGCAAACGGAGCAGATGACGCTGACAGCGCCGACCTCGTCATTTGCGATAACGACCGTAGGCGTGTGTGACGCAGGCGGAACCTCGACAGTTTTTGTCTCGCCGCAGAAGCATTTAAGAACGCGTGTGATACCGGCGGTGCAGTCGCCCTCCGCAGAAACAAGCTTTGTAAAGCGATGCTCGTGCGAATTGACGAATACTGCGGTGTAGGTTACGTCGTGCGTGCCCATATACCTGCTGACGGACGGAGTCCATTTGACCTGCTTTCCTTCGGGTACTTCGATATCGGGAGCGATTACCTCGTCGCCGACGCCGTAGGTCTGCGTTTCGGTTTTATCGCCGTATACCCATGTCACGGTGCAGGACTTCACGCTGCCGGGGATCGCTTCAAACTCGGTGTAAGCCGATGTCACGACCGCGTCCGCGGGGATATCCCACCTTGCGACATCCGTGTCGGGAGCGGTTATTCTGTCGCCCGACGCCTTTTCTTCGATTCTGAACGCAATGCCGTTAACGGTGAACGCCACTATGCAGCGATCGGCTTCAAGCGTCACTTCGGGAGAATCAAACTCCGCGCCCTGATTGCCGTCGACGTAAATTCCCGCGTCGTCGGTGTTTGTCTTGTATGTGCCCTTTTCGAGAGCTTTTTTGTTAAGCGTTGCGTCGAACGAAACGCTTGCGTTGAAATACTCTTTGCCCTCGCTGTCAAGCAGCTTTTTGACCTTGACGTTTCTGAACTCGACGAGCGTTGTGCCGTCGGACTGTCTCGCGACGGTGATATCGGCGTCGCTCAAGCCGAGTTCGGCTTTGAGCTTTGCACGCATGGCGGCTTCGTCTTCGAGAGTAAGCGTCACGTTTTCGGACAGAGTATCGCGGATCGTGGCTTTTGTGTATGAAACAACATTGTAAACGGTGGACACCATTATGGTGTTGAGAGTTTTTGCAAACTCCGCCGCCGAGTTACCGGTGCGGTAATAGCTGTCGTCGGCTTTTTCCTTAAGTACATCCTTTGCGTCTCCTGCGGCACCGTAGGCGGGTTTGTATGCAATCGCGTTGGGATAGTTGGACGATACCGCATGCATAAATCTGTTGATATCAAACGAGCCGAAACCGTCGCCGAAGCCCTGTGTTTCGTTTGCTTCGCTGTAGATGGCAACAGTGTAAATGCTTGCATGCTGTTCGTTTTTAAGAGCGTATGCGGCGTTGACCGCTTTGTCCGCAACCTCGCAAACCTCCCACGGAATACTTGCGTTGTTGTAGGTCGGAACACCGTCGGTAATGAAGATTACTATGCGCTTGTGTCCGTTTGCGGGGTTATTTGCGAATAACTCATACGCTATTGAGAAGCCGAGATCGGCTGCCGTAGCGCCCTCCGCACGGATATCGTTAATGCCGGCGGTGATATTTGCGTTCAGACCGCCCGCTTCATCGGTAACAGGCATGAATACGTCGGAATAATCGTAATTCGCAAGTTCGCGGTACTGTTTTGATATGCCGCTGTTTGTTCTGATTATGCCGGTGTTCTGATATCCGTACTCCGGGCCGCTTGCGAAGCCGACAAGCGCAACACGGTGGTCTGCGCCGGTCTGCTGAGCGTTTTTATACAGTGTGTCGGTGAAGCTCTTAACACTTTCTTTCAGTTTGTCGACCTTTGCGGTTCTGTCTTTTTCGCTGAAATCATACGCCATACTGCCCGACCGGTCGAGGACGAACACAACGTCGAGCGGTTCGCTCTCGGTGCGGTATGTTTTGACGTTGACCGTCTCTGCGGAGCCGGAAAGTGTGATCTTTACTCTGCCGTCCTTTTCCTCAGCGGTCTTGCCGGGGATGATTTCGGAAACTTCGTCGGCGTTGATCTTCTCATATCTGCCGTAAACGGTGAAGTCCCCGTTCTTTATCTCGTAGCTGTCCCATTTGCCGACATAATTGTCTTTCTTGGGAATATCCGGCTCGTCGATGCTCGTCGCGCCCTCCTCGAACGGAACGACCGCAATCACGTTTTCACCGATAATAAATGTTGCGTTGTAGATGTTTTTGATGAGCGCGGGGATAGAACGCGTCTCATAGTAACCGCACTTGTCGAAACGAGCGCATTCGCGGCGTTCAAGTCCGTCAACGCCGTAGTCGGC
>OMRJ01000152.1 GCA_900313475.1 uncultured Eubacteriales bacterium
GGTCCCACCGGTCCCACAGGACCCACAGGTCCCACAGGCGCTACGGGCGCTGCAGGCGTAACTCCGACATTTACAGTCGGAACCGTAACAAGCGGAGCCACGCCCGAAGTAACCATTTCCGGTGATGCACCCAACTACGTACTTAACTTTGTTCTCCCGAATACAGTCTGATTCAAACCGAACCGAAACATTAAAGTCCGCTTTCGGCGGACACCGTCGATATGACCGCCGCAAAAAAACGCACCTTTTGCGGCGGATTTTTTTTAAGAGGTGAGTGTTTTGTCATACAAAATAGCCGTATACGCAATTGCAAAGAATGAAGAAAAATTTGCCGAAAGATGGGCAAACAGCATGTCGGAGGCAGACGAGATTGTCGTGCTCGACACGGGCAGCGACGACCGCACGACAGATATTCTTTCGTCGTATCCGAAAATAAGAGTTTACCGCGAAATAATCGAGCCGTGGAGATTTGACACGGCGCGAAATCGTGCTCTCTCACTTGTATCAAACGATGCCGATATCTGCATTTCAACCGATTTGGACGAGTTTTTCGAGCCGGGCTGGAGAGAGGGAATCGAAAAAGCGCTTGACAAGGGAGCGCAGAAAATAAGATACCGCTATACTTGGAATTTTTTGTCCGACGGTCGCGAAGGCACCGTTTTTATCGCGGACAAATTTCACGCGCGCCGCTCGTTTGAATGGCGTCATCCCGTGCATGAAGTGATAACCTACACGGGAGAGGGTGAGCCGAAGACGGTATTTGCGGACGGGGTGCGTCTTCTGCACAAAGCCGACGACAAAAAATCACGCGCGTCATATCTCGGGCTTCTGGAAATGTCGGTCGCGGAATGTCCCGAAGATGACCGAAATATGCACTATCTGGGTCGGGAATACATGTTCCGCGGCAGGTATTCGGACGCAGTTAAAACACTGAAAAAGCACCTTGCTCTCAAAAGCGCGACATGGGCCGACGAACGCAGCGCGTCGATGCGCTACATCGCGCTTTGTCTGTTTCGGACAGGTGACTCCGACGGCGCGGCAGCGTGGTTTATGCGCAGCTGCGCCGAAGCGCCTCATCTGCGCGAGCCGTGGCTGAATTTTGCATATTTTTGCTATGATATAAAAGAATATGAAGCCGCAGCCGCACTTATAAACAGGGCATTGAAGATAAAAACACGCCCCGACACCTATATGAATGAAAGCGACAGCTGGAGCGAAAAGCCGTATGACATTCTCTCGATGTCTTATTACTACATCGGCAGCCTGCCGAAAGCGCGCGAGGCCGCCGAACAGGCTCTTGAGCTGGCACCGGATAACGAGCGCATACGCAACAATCTTCGCTGTTTCGGTTGACAACCGGCACCTACTTCTGTTACAATTGTATTCGGAAAAAGGAGGTTGTTAAAATGGCTGCAGCAATCAATGTTTTTAATAAGCTTTTCGCGTCGGTACTCGGTCTGATACTCGCGTTTACCGGCGGACTGAACACCGTCTTCAACGGCAATGTCGCCGAATTTAAGGATCTCGGCGGCGTTGCGGGATTTGAAACTCTTGTCCGCTCACAGGGTGTAACAACCGACGGCGAGAGCATAATTTACAGCGGGAAATCGGCGCTTGAAAGAGTGTCTGCCGACAATTCGGAGGTGCTCGCGATAAACACAAAGGCAATCCCGGCGAAGCTTGAAGCGATAGGAATAAAGCACATAGGCGGAATAAGCGTCTATAACGGTGTTATTTACGCCGCTCTTGAGGATTCAAAGGTGTGGCGGCATCCCGTTATCGCGCTTTACGACGCAAAAACGCTTGAATTTACCGGCTCTTATTATGAGCTTTCGCCCGAGCTTCATACGCACGGCGTTCCGTGGGTCACGGTTGACGGCGAAAACGGCGTTGTGTACGCAGGCGACGGAAGAAAAAGCGACGGAGCTTTTATCTACGATCTCAAAACAATGGAATATCTCGGCGAGATGAGATATTCCTCCGAAATAGCAAAGGTTCAGGGCGGCGAAGTGTATAACGGCAAGCTGTACCTCGGAACAAACGACATAACACGCGCGGTATATTCCGTCGACATCGCAACGGGCGAAGTGCAAAAGCTCTTTGACCGCATAGGCTTCAAATACAAATACATCGAAAATTTCGGCGGTGAGGGTGAAGACGTTACCGTTATGACGGTCGAAGGCGAGCCTATGATCTGCACCCTTCAAATAGGCGTTACCTTCACCGATGCAACTCTGCGCGGCTACAAGCTTGCTGAATTTGAGAAATAAACCGACACCGTCATAGGCTGACGGGACTTGAACCCGTGTCGGTTTTGACCGGTCGGATTTAGCTCATGCCGCGTTAAAACCCTTGCAAATACGTCAA
>OMRJ01000128.1 GCA_900313475.1 uncultured Eubacteriales bacterium
GACTTTGTCTACGTCTGCGGCGACGCTTATGTCGATCATCCGAGCTTCGGCGCCGCGATTATAACACGGGTGCTTGAAAACAACGGCTTTACCGTTGCTTTTCTTGCGCAGCCAGATTGGCATGTGATTGACGATTTTACGCGTTTCGGCAGACCCCGTCTCGGATTGCTCGTCTCCTCCGGCAATATAGATTCAATGGTCGCCCACTACACCGTCGCAAAGCGCAGACGTCGTGACGATGCCTATTCCCCCGGCGGAATTTCGGGGAAGCGTCCCGATCGCGCGGTAGACGTGTATTGCAGATGTATACGCGAAGCTTACGGCGATATACCGATCGTTATAGGAGGTCTTGAAGCCTCGCTGCGCCGTTTCGCGCACTACGATTACTGGAGCGATTCCGTTCATCCGTCGATCCTGATATCCTCGGATGCCGATCTGCTTATATTCGGAATGGGCGAAAGGCAGATCACCGAAATTGCGGAGCGCCTCCGCAACGGCGAAAAAACCGATGAAATGAGAGATATCAGAGGCGTTTGCTATGCCTGTGATGTAAAGGAAACTCCCTTTACAGGTGTAGAGTGCCCTTCCTTTGCAAATGTAAGCGAGAACAAGCGCGAATATGCCGTAGCCGCGCGTATTCAGCAGGATGAGCAGGACTTTTTCAGGGGCCGTGTCATTAAACAGCGTCACGGCAAAAGAATGGTCGTTCAGAATATACCTGCCGAGCCTCTGACAAGTAAAGAGCTTGACGGGGTTTATGAGCTGCCTTACATGCGGACGTATCACCCGATGTATGAAAAAGACGGCGGTGTTCCCGCGATAAAAGAAGTCGAGTTTTCCGTAACTCACAACCGCGGATGCTTCGGCGGGTGTAATTTTTGTTCCATTGCTTTTCATCAGGGAAGGTATGTTGTTGCGCGAAGCAAGGAGAGCATAATAAAAGAAGCGAAGCTTCTGACAACACTGCCGAATTTTAAAGGATACATTCACGATGTGGGCGGACCTACAGCCAATTTCCGCCGTCCGTCATGCAATTCACAGGAAGTGCACGGGCTTTGCAAGGGCAAAAAGTGTCTTGCTCCTACGCCGTGCAAAAATCTTGTTGCCGACCATACCGAATACATAGATATTCTGCGCAGTCTGCGTGAATTAAAAGGTGTTAAAAAGGTCTTTATACGTTCGGGAATAAGATATGATTACCTTCTTGCGGACGAGTCCGACGAGTTTATACGCGAGCTTGTCAAATATCACGTGAGCGGACAGCTTAAGGTCGCGCCGGAGCATTGCTCCGCGGCGGTGCTTGACAAAATGGGAAAACCTCATATTGAAGCATATCTGAAATTTTCAAAAAAATATTTTGATTTGTCCGCAAAGGCCGGCAAGGAGCAGTATCTTGTCCCGTACCTAATGTCTTCCCATCCGGGAAGCGACCTTAATTCCGCCGTTGAGCTTGCACTGTTTATAAAAAAACAAAAGCTCCATCCGGAGCAGGTACAGGATTTTTACCCTACGCCGGGTACTATATCAACCGCGATGTTTTATACGGAGCTTGATCCGTACACAACGGAAAGCGTCTATGTTGCGAAAAATCCCGAAGACAAGGCAATGCAGCGGGCGCTTATGCAGTATTTCGATCCGAAAAACCGCGCTCTTGTAATAAAGGCTTTGAAAAAGGCGGGACGTTACGAGCTTATCGGAACGGGCGCGAACTGTCTTGTTCCTCCCGATGCTTCGTCTCGCCGCGAAGCGCAGCGGGGCAATGCCCGTCACAATAAAAATACCGCCGCAAAAGGTAAAATGTATGAAAAGAACAAACGCACAAAGAAAAAAAATTGAAAAGCGTATATCCTGGCTGACAGTCGCCGTTGCAGCCGTTATCGCCGTCGTTATTGCGGCTTTCGGTTATTTCGGGCAGAAGGATAAGCCTTTCGACGTATCGTCCGACGGCACTATGCGCGTGTCGTTTATTGATGTCGGACAAGGGGACTGTGAGTTGATAGAATGCGGCGGTACGAATATTCTTATTGACGGCGGCGAAGCGATAAATGCGGATTTTGTTCTCGAATTTATCAAGTCGCGCGGAATAACAAAGCTTGATTATTATGTTGTTTCCCATCCGCATTCCGACCATATGGGTGCCGCGTCAAGGATAATAGACAGCATACCGATCGATAAATTCGTGACTACGGATTTCAGCGAGCTTAATATGCCGACGTCAAAGGTTTTTGAAAACATGCTTGACAGCCTTGAAAGGCAGACGACCTGCGAAGTTGTTACGGTAAGGGCGGGCGATGTTCTCAATGCAGGTAAGCTTAAGCTCAATGTTATTGCGCCGTTTGAAGAAACGGCAGACTATAACAATATGTCAATAGTTTTGCGTGTCGATTACGGCAGCACGCGTTTTCTGTTCACCGGCGATGCCGAAAGGGAGGTCGAAAAACAGATGCTTGAAAACGGAAGCGACATTAAAGCGGATGTCCTTAAAGTCGGTCACCACGGCAGTAAAACCTCCACTTCTTCGGAATTTCTTAAAGCAGTATCGCCGCAATTTGCCGTTATAAGCTGCGGCAGCGGTAATTCATACGGGCATCCGCACAAGGAGACTACTGAACTGCTCAAGCGCTGCGGAGTAACATATTTCAGAACCGATGAACAGGGAACGGTAACGGTTTATTCGGACGGCAGCAAGGTGACTTGCGCAAACGAAGCCGCGTAAGCTTCAGAACGGAGGGGTGTCAGTGAGATATTATATTGACAGAATAGAAGACGGTATTGCGGTTATGGACAGCGAAGGCGGTGAACGTATAACAGTGCCTGTCGGCAGACTTCCCGACGGAGTGCGTGACGGAAGCGTGCTTATTTTAATGCCCGACGGTGTATTTTTGCACGACTGTGCAGCGGAGACAGAGCGCCGCAGAGCCTTATCCGAGCGTGTCAGCCGTCTTAAGAACAGAAACAAAGAATAAAGCGCGGCGCCGTATATAAACAAAGCGTTTTTTTGTCCTTATAAGCAGCGCATTAACACGGTTGACGGATAAAATGCTTAAAAATTAAAGTTTTGCTTTTTTTATAAAAAAAGACTGTGCTTCGCAAAGCATTGAATCCTGATTCGGAATGCGAAATACAGTCTTTTTCTTCTTGTCTTGTTTGGTTTTGCCGAATGCGGTAATCGGCTTGCATTTCTTTCATTGACTGAAAGCGTAGATAAGCCCCTTCAAAAGGTCGGGACGCTTTGTTGTAATGTTATCCGGAGCCAGCGACATCGTGCGCAGCAGCTGCGGTATCGTGTTCGCGGTCCAAAGAGAAACAAGCAGATCGTTTTCGTGAAAAA
>OMRJ01000156.1 GCA_900313475.1 uncultured Eubacteriales bacterium
GACGGAGTTATTTCAAAAAAAGGTGTTGCGGTTTTGGATGACAGTGATTCGCTTATTCTGACTTCAGACGGTCATATTGTCAAAAGAAAGTGCAAAGAAACCGATAACTATTATTTTGCATACGGCTTTGACTACAACGGTGCCATACATGATTTTTTCCGTCTTACCGGCTTCCCTCCTCTTATTCCCCGTTTTGCTCTCGGCAACTGGTGGAGTCGCTACAGAGCGTACACACAGGAGGAGTACGAAACGCTGATGAACCGTTTCGTCAAAGAAAAGATTCCGATTACCGTCGCGACGGTTGACATGGATTGGCATTGGGTCGATATCGAGAAAAAATTCGGCGCCGAAGCAATGAAAATTTACGACAAAAACAATCTCATGGAGAAGGTTTATTCGGTTATTTTTCCGGGTTGGACGGGATATTCGTGGAATACCGAGCTTTTTCCCGATCCGGACGGATTCCTTAAATTTCTTCATAATAAGAATTTGAGGGTTACAATGAATCTTCACCCGTCCGCGGGATGCCGATTCTTCGAAGATGCATACAATGATTTTTGTAAATTTATGGGGCGAGACTCATCAACAAAAGAAAGCATTCGCTTTGACCTCTCCGATGACAAATTTATTGAAGGATACTTTAACTATCTCCACCGCCCGCACGAAAACAAAGGCGTTGACTTCTGGTGGATAGACTGGCAGCAGGGCAAAAACTCCGATGTTGAAGGACTCGATCCGCTTTCTGCGCTCAACAGGTATCATTACATCGACAACAACCGCAACGGCAGACGCGGTCTTATTCTCTCCCGTTTTTCGGGTGCCGGAGCACACCGTTATCCGATCGGTTTTTCGGGAGACACATTTATGACATGGGCATCGCTTAACTATCAGCCGTATTTTACCTCTACCGCCTCAAACATCGGATACACATGGTGGAGCCACGATATAGGCGGACACACCTTCGGATTCAGAGATGACGAGCTTTATCTGCGTTGGATTCAATACGGTGTTTTCAGTCCGATAATGCGCCTGCATTCAACATCAAACGAGTTCATGGGAAAGGAGCCGTGGATGTACCGCTCCGATGTGCGTGAGTACGCAACGCGGGCGCTTCGCCTGCGTCACAGGCTTATCCCGTATCTGTATACGGCGAATCTCCGCACGGCGCAAGACGGGATACCGCTTGTCAGACCTATGTACTACGCATACCCGCACAAAAAAGAAGCATATGAAGCTAAAAATCAGTATTTCTTCGGTTCCGAGATTATTGTTTGTCCGATAACCGAAAAAATCGATGCTCGCTTTGAGCTTGCGGGAACGGACGCTTATATTCCGAGCGGACGATGGACCGATATTTTTACCGGCAGAATTTACAGCGGAGAAAAAAAGATTAAGCTTTTCAGAGACGAGGCTAGCATTCCCGTGCTTGCAAAAGAGGGCGCTGTTATTCCGCTTTACCCCGAAAACACGGGCAATTCGACCGAAAATCCGTCATCGCTCGAATTATGGATATACCGCGGCTGCGGAAGCTTTGATATGTATGAAGACGACGGCATTTCATATGAATATCTCAACGGAAAATCCTGTATGACACATTTTTCGATCGGCGAAAACGGCTGCAATTATGAATTTGAGATATTCCCTGTTAACGGCGACATCTCCGTGATTCCCGATAAACGCTCATATGTTCTTTCTTTTAAAGATATTTTGAATGCAGACGCTGTCGAGATTCTTAAAAACGGAAAAAAATCAAAAGCCGAGGTCGATACGGATAACGGATACCTTTGCATACGCTTACCCGAAATTGCTCCGACAGACACCGTGAAGATCAAACTCACATGCACCGAAGTCCTGAAAAACCCGACCGTGCGAGAGTGCAGAACAGCACTTTTCTCACGCATTCAGGGACTCAATAATCTTAAAAAGCTCCGCTTTGAACCGTTTGTTGTTCATAACAAAAAAACGCATATCCCTTATTGGCTGAAGGACGCGCTTGAAGAAGTCGAGGCGCTTGACAGGTAAAAAAACAGTAAAATCATCTGTCAAATTCAACTCGAAAAACATATTATCAAAAAAAGGCTGTATTAGCATTTTGTATTAAAAAACAAATGCCTTGCGAAATACAGTCTTTATATTTTTTTGTCTGATGTATCTGTGTACAATATCGATACGTTACAAACGTTTTTCGGCATCTCAGAACCACTTTATTTTATATACGGCTTAATTTTGTACGGGGAAAAATCCTTTTCAGGCTTATGAAGACATAAATTATATAAAAATTCCGCATTTTCTATGATCTCTACATCGCGCAATGCGTTTGTACCGAGTTTTTTTGCCTGTGATAAAAGACCGACAAACGGCGTTGAGGAATTGTTATCAATTTCACGGAGAATTTCACGCCCTTTTTGGCTGATTCCGAGCACGGTGACAAAAGGAATATCACCTGTCAAATCACTTTTTTTAATGCCGAGTGCGGCACCGACGCAGCATTGGCGCAGTCTTGACATTGTATACCGCTTTGACTTTGCAAAGGCGCAAACCTCATCAAGGGTTGTTGAACGGCGTATTGCTTCAAAAAAGACGTTTTCCAACCCCTGACTGATGCCGTTGACATTTATCAGATCATTTTTTTTCACAGACAAAAGTCTTGACATCGCGGCAAAAGAGAATTTTTTATAATCGATATATCTTCCGTCTTCAATACACTTTCTGATTCGATTAAATGAGCATTCGGGAACATATGGACGAATGAGACCGCTTTCGTTACTGTTTTCTGTCAAAAGTTTGCGCAGCTGCATTGCTCCGGCAAAACCTTTTTCAGGGGCGGAGAAAGACATTCCGTCATGCGGCGCACCTATTCTTTCCAACGCAAAAAAATCAAACGGCGCATTCAAACGCAACGATTCCGCTATATAGTGTAAAGCTAAAATATTGTTCGGAGCGCTTACCGTGTCAAGGAATTCACTTCCCAGCTCTCGCTCAACGATTACCTGTCTTGCCCGCGGAAAGGTAAAGCCTTTACACTTGCACATCTCTTTTATCTGTTCGGAGACATCATTCGTTTTTAAAAAATCTGCGGCAAGCCTGAGTTTTCCGATATCACTCTCCGCTCCGAATGAAAGGGTTCCGTCAAGTCCCGTGAGAAATGCTGTTTTTACGGCACCGTATGAAAAATATGCCGAACCGCCGACGGCATATTTTAAAGGAAGCTCAAGAACAAGATCCGCGCCCGCATCAACTGCGGCTTTTACCCGCTCGGTTTTCGGAAAAAGCGCACATTCTCCGCGCTGAACATAATTTCCGCTCATAATTACAATTACATTTTTGGCACCTGCGTTTTTTGTCTGCGTGATGTGATAAAGATGCCCGTTGTGCAGCGGGTTATATTCGGCTGTAATAAATGCGTTTTTTTTCATCAAATAAAAAGTCTTCCTTTTTTATTATTCGTCCATTCTAAGCTGTTCACCCGTATCCTCCGCAGAGAGTGTCGCTCCTACTGACGGAAGTGTCTTTGTACGATAACGCGACGGCTTTGCAAACCTGTCTTCTGTAAAGTCCTCAACTTTACAGAGTTTATGTCCTTTTTTCAGCGTCATTACCGCAACACCCTGCGTGTCTTTCGTTGTTTTCGACGAAACGGAACCCGTGTTAAAAATCAAATATCTGCCCGCGGTTGTTGACAAGATAAACTGCTTGTCGGCATCAATGTATCTTATTGCTGCTATCGGTGACTTGTCGGAATATGCTTTTATCAGTTTTTTGCGATTGGTTTTTGTCTCATACGCAGATATATCTACCTTTGCAACCTTACCGTTTTCAAAAAAGAACAGCATATACCCGTAATATTCGCGGATGGGAACCATGTATATAACGTTTTCACCGTCATCAACATGAAGCTTAGAACCCACAAAATCGCCGAGGGAACTTGCTTTGCATTCGTCAAAATCGGCAACACGTGACTTGTATACCTGATTTTTGTCGGTAAAGAACAAAAGCTCCGATGCATTTGATATTTCGTCACCGAAAATGATCTCATCGCCCTCTTTTAGCTTGTGATTATTGCCCATCCTCCATGATTGCAATGTGATCTTTTTAAAATAACCGTCACGCGTAAAGAAACACATTGTGTTAAAATCCGGAATATTTTCTTCGTCATCGTTCGATTCTTCGCCTGTTTCGAACAGTATCTGCGTTTTTCTGTCAGCGCCGTATTTGTCGGAAACAGTTTTCAGCTCCGATATAATTATTTTCTTTATCCTGCTTTTGCTTGACAAAATATCTTCCATGTCGGAAATTGATTTTTCGAGTCTGTCTATATCATCTATTCGTTTCAAGATGTATTCACGGTTAAGGTGCCGCAGTTTTATTTCGGCAACATATTCCGCTTGAATCTCATCAATACCGAAACCGATCATTAGATTGGGGACAACGTCGTCCTCTTCATCGGTTTCCCGAATTATCTTTATTGCCTTGTCGATGTCGAGAAGTATTTTTTGCAAACCTTTGAGAAGATGAAGTCTGTCACGAGCCTTTGAAAGCTCAAAATATGTGCGCCTCTTTACGCATTCCGTTCTGAATGCCGTCCATTCTATGAGAAGATCCTTAACGCCGAGTGTCATCGGGGTGCCGCCTATGAGTACGTTAAAATTACACGGGAATGAATCTTCGAGAGGAGTTTTTTTGTAAAGCTGACGGATAACCTTATCTGCATCCGCACCGCGTTTCAAATCTATTGTAATTTTAAGACCTGTTTTATCCGTCTCGTCGCGAATATCGCTGATCTCTTTAAGCCGCCCCGCTTTAACATTCTCAATGACCTTGTCGATTATCGCTTCGCATGTCGCCGTCGGCGGAATTTCAGTTATATCAATACAGTTATTGGCTTTGTCATAGGCACATTTTCCGCGGATTCTCAGAGATCCCCTTCCTGTTTCATACACGTCTTTCAGCTTCTGCGGCTCGTAAACAAGATAACCGCCGCCGCTGAAATCAGGTCCCTTTAATGTGTCAAAGCAATCATGATCGGGATTTTTTATAAGCTCAATCGTTGTATTGCAGACCTCGCGCAAATTGAACGAACAGATGTTGCTTGCCATACCGACGGCGATTCCCGTGTTGGAATTAACAAGTACACTCGGAAATGTTACCGGAAAAAGCGTCGGCTCGGGCATTGTGTTATCGTAGTTCGGGACAAAATCAACAGCGTCTTTATCAATGTCGGCAAAAAGCTCCGTACAAATTTTATCAAGCTTCGCTTCAGTGTATCTTGACGCTGCAAACTGCATATTTTTTGAATAAGCCTTCCCGAAATTCCCCTTTGAATCTATATACGGATGCAAAAGAGCTTCATTACCCTTTGTCAGCCTCACCATTGTTTCGTAGATGGCCATATCGCCGTGGGGGTTAAGCTTCATTGTTGCGCCGACGATATTTGCCGATTTTGAACGCGCACCGTTTAGAAGTCCCATCTTAAACATCATGTAAAGCAGTTTTCTGTGTGACGGTTTGAAGCCGTCGATTTCGGGAATTGCACGGGACATTATAACACTCATCGCATAGGGCATATAATTTGTTTCGAGTGTGTCCGTGATAAATCGCGTTTCAACAATACCCGCTCCCGGAATATGCGTATTTGCGTCGGTTGCCGGTATGGCTGCCGATGTATTTTCTTCTTTCTTTTTTCTTGCCATGTTTCCTGTTAACCTTTCAGCTTATGTCTGCCAAGTCAATGTAAAGATGACCGTTTTCGGCGATATGGTCTTTTCTGCCCTGCAAATTATCGCCGAGCAGCAAATCGAATTTTTCGGAAACCGCCATGGGGTCAAAATCCGGTTCGACTTTTATTAAACGCCGCGTCCGTGGATTCATGGTGGTAAGCCACATCATATCCGCATCGTTCTCGCCGAGTCCTTTTGAGCGTTGAATTACATATTTTGCGCTGCCTATTTCTTCAAGTGCTGCCGCTTTTTCCTTTTCGGTGTAAGCAAACCATGTCTGTTTACCGCTTGTTATCTCATACAGCGGC
>OMRJ01000154.1 GCA_900313475.1 uncultured Eubacteriales bacterium
ATTTTGTTATTCTCAACCTTGCAGACGTCCATTTTTCGGACTACGATTACCGCGCGTGGTATGCTTTTGAGGGAACAGCCACAATAAGACGTCTTGTTGCGTCCGTCAAGCCCGACCTTATCACAGTATCGGGTGATATCGTGTGCGGCGCATCGTCAAAATACTCGATCGCGCGTTTTACCGATTTAATGGAGAGCTTCGGCATACCGTGGGCGCCTATCTTCGGCAACCACGACAAAGAAGCAAACTGCGACGTAAACTATCTTGCGGACGTTATGATGAAAAGCCCCCACTGCGTAATGCAGAAAGGCGATCCGTCAATGGGAGCAGGCAACTACATAATAAACATTTGCGAAGACAATGACGGCGAACCTGTGCCGGTTGAATCCCTTATCATGTATTATTGCAGAACGCCTGACGCAAAAAAGCTTATGGACTGGTATGCATGGGCGGCAGACGGCATAAATAAAGCAAGCGGCGGAAAAGCCGAAACGGTCGTTTTCTCCCACATTCCGATTCCGGAATACATCTACGGCTACAATGAGGCATGGGACTCGGAAAACAACCGCTGGAAAGACGGATACAAGGCATACGGCGAGCTGCACGAAAAAATATGCATCGACTACGATGCCGACGGCAAGCCCGTGCTCGAAGGCTTTTTCGACGTGATGAAAGAACACGGAACGAAATATTTCTTTTGCAGCCACGACCACATGAACGATTTTTCGCTCGAATACAAGGGCATTCGTCTCACCTATATGATGAAACTCGGATACGGCTCCGGTTTTCAGATAGGTTTCAACGGCGGAACCGTTATTCGCATAGACAAAGGAATAGAGAGAATTACTCACAAAACGGTATCAACCGGTATCATGAAAGATATCGTTGACATAAACACAAAGGCATAAAGGAGAAAAAACAATGGCAGCATTTACAAAAATACTCGCAATGATTCAGACGCTCATTATCATGCTTTGTCCGTGTCTGAATTACTCCGTTCGTTCGGAGGAGGATATAAAGCTTAACGCGGCTATCATTTCCGACGTTCATATTGACACTCGTCTTCCCTGCGGCAAGGCGCTTCTCAAAAAAGCATTCAAAGACATGAACGGCTGCAAAACGCCGATTGACGCAGCTATTGTTACCGGCGACCTTACGAACTACGGCGACAAGGAATCAATAGTCGACTATTTCAAGATCTTTTCCGATACAAGCAATGCGGCTGCGAAGATATCCGCAATGGGTAACCACGATATCGGTCACGTTCGAGATCTCGGACTGACGAATCAGGAGGCTCGCGATTGGTTTCTTAAAAAACAGAACGAGTACATGGGTACATCGTTTGAAAAAAACTACTACAGCTACGACGTAAACGGCTACAGATTCATTGTTCTCTGCGATGAGAGCGAAGACAACTGGGACACGTTCGAGATGTATGATGAGCAAATTGCATGGCTTGACAGTCAGCTTGCCGACGCAACGAAAGACGGACTTCCCTCTTTTGTTATCTGTCATGAGCCGGTGGAAGGAGTTAACGGTCAGCCTATCGTTTGGGACAACGGTGCTATGGATTCCGACAGCAGCACCAAGATTAAAGCCGTTATGGAAAAATACAGTAATGTTTTCTTCATAAGCGGTCACATGCATGCGGGTATAAACGGTGAACTCACCGAGAAGGTTCTCGGTTTTAAGTGTGTGGAAACCCTTAACGGCGTAACATATGTTACACTTCCGACATATCTCCTTGTAAACCGCTTCGGCATTCCGTGGAACGGCATGGGCTTCCAAATGGAGGTTTACGGAGAAAAGGTTCTTTTCAGAGCAAGAAGCTTTATTTCGTCGAGATGGTATTCCGCATATGAATTTGAAGTTCCGATCGTTTGATCATAGTGCTTCATCCGTCACCTGCACACGATAAAGAATCAGCATCAAAAGCGGTAACAGCTTTTCTGCAAATCGGCTCGGTTTGTTATCCGCAAATGAGAGGAGAAAAAAAATGAGATACGGCACATGTTTAGGCGGCAAGGAAATAAATTTTATCCCCGTTGCCGCAAAATTGGGTTATGATTATTTTGAGACAAATTTCGGTTTTCTCGCAAGAGGCACCGACGAAGAATTCGAGGAATTTAAAAAGACGGTTTTTGAAAGCGGTATAAAATGCGAGGCTGCAAACTGCTTTATGCCCAACGACTTGCCCGTAACGGGTCCGTCCGTTGATTATGACGGAATAAAGGCATATGTAGAAAAGGGCATGAGCAGAGGAAGCGAAGCGGGTCTTCAGACAGTGGTCTTCGGTTCGGGCGGAGCAAGACGAATACCCGACGGCTTTTCATATGCGGAGGGTATCCGACAGCTGGGATACTTCCTCGGTGAAACAGTTTCCCCGATTGCCGCGAAATACGGTATCACGGTGGTAATCGAACCTCTCAGAGCACAGGAGTGCAACATGATAAACACCGTAAATGAAGGCGTTATTTTAAGTGTTTTGGCAGGTAAGAACAATATTCAGACGCTTGCCGACATTTACCATATGAAATTTGCCGGCGACACACCCGATAACATCCGCATGCTCAAAGGCTCAATTAAGCATGCACATATTTCAAACCCGATGCCTGCAGGCATTGCTAAACGCTTTTACATGAAACCGAGTGACGAATGTGATTACAAGGCGTTTGTTGATGCGCTTGAATATGCCGGCTGCCCACGTTGCTCGATAGAGGCCGGTACAAGCGACTTTGCTTCCGACGCGGAGGAGGCAGCAAAGGTAATTAAAGCTCTCCGAATTTGAGCATTTTGTTTTTTGCAATAAAAAAAGACATAAAAAATGATGTAAAAAGGTGCTGTAAAAAAACCGGTTTTTTTACAGCACCTTTTTTAGGTGATAGAAAAAAGATGAGGAACGGACAAACTTAGCAAAATCAAGGCTTCAGACTTGATTTTGCCTGCCCGAAGGCGTACAAAGGTACGTCGAGCGGCGAAGTTTGTCTGTAGTATAAAAAATAAAACGGACGCATTCTTAATTACCGTAATAAACTTATGCAATTATTGCAGTCTTTCGGACTTGCAATCCCGTTAACATATCATGTAAAAACGTTGATCTTTACTGTTTTATACGGTCATCGCTTTTTTACAGCCACTTTTTTCTGTTGCCGCGCATTACTCGCTGTTACCGTTAATTATTGCTTCAGAATAATGAAATAGTCATATTCCTCATCCTCCGACAGAAACGTCATGATTTTTGAGAGCATTTTAAATGAAGAAGTATTTTGCTTAAAGCACTTGGCGCGAATTTCGCTCAAGCCGAGCGAAAAGGCATATTCCGTAAGAGCAGAAAAAGCCTTTCCGCCGATGCCGTATCCCTGATATTTTTCAAAAAGCCGAATACCCGCATTGGCGCTCCCGCGGCAGTTAAAGCCGTGAAGCACCGCTTCACCCGCAAGTTCACCGTCACATTTTATTGCAAGACTCAACGAGAGCCCGTTTTTCAGATCGCGTTTTGCGTCGTTTAAAAAGAAGTCGGGCGCGGGAAACGGGCAGTCGACGCGATAATCGTATCCCCAGAATTTATTTACGGCGTCATCACGGCAAAGTCTGTCGTACGCTTCGGCATCACACTCGGAAAGCAGTGACAATACAAATCTGTCGGAGCGGACGGACGGAAACGAATCGCATCCGAAAATCTCAGAAAGCGGTCTGAAAACATACAGCCCGTCCGATAATGCTCCGTCACACGGGTTAATATCATAGCGACAGTAACGTTTTTTTAATCTTGAGAGTTTTTCCTCGTCGACAAATGTAAAAACAAGCGGAATATAATTGTCGGCACAGTAATTCTCAATTTCCGTCAACGCCTTATCCACTTCAAAAATACACTCCGATGCGACAGGAAATTCAAAACCGATCCCGTTTTCGTTTTCATGTTTTGTTATAAGGCATCCGGCATCAAAAGCATACTCAACCGCAGCGGAGTTGTTTCCGCCGTCGTCTGTGTCAAAACATCTTTCGTCTCGTTGCACTGTCAAAAATTCGCAATTCTTATGAAAAATAAGCATTTTTTCCTCTCACCGCGCAAGCGGTACAGTTTTACCGAAGATCAGTTGTTCTGTTCAAAGTAATTTCTGATACCGTCACTTATACCCTGCGCTATCCAATACTGGCAGTTATCATTCGCAAGGTTGTCTCCCTCAACGGGATTCGTCAAAAAACCTGTTTCCACAAGCACCGACGGACAGTTAAACATTCGTGTTACAAAAAACGGATAATACTTCGTTCCCCTGTCTACAGCCGAGTAATTTGAATCACCGGGGGCATAGATATAATTTCTGTATACCGAAACAAGCGATGATGAAATTGACGTTGCCAATGGCTTTGAAAAAGGTGTGTAATAGAACGTATGAGTGCCCGAATCGGCAATATTTTCCGACCCGTCACAGTGAATGCTGACATAAAGATCGGGGTTTTCCGCCGTGAGAATTTCAACGCGCTGTTCAAGAGTAAGCGGCTTTTCGGCAGTGCGCGTCATAACTACATCAGCACCGAGAGAGGCAAGCATATCACGCGCTTTAAGGGCAATCGCAAGTGTGATCTTTGCCTCCGCAATATCATTTCGGGTTGCAGTACCCGTCATTGAAAGTCCTCCGTGACCGGGGTCGAGCATTATCTTTTTTCCCGCAAGTGATCCGTCGGTATGCTTTTTGAACGACACGACAAGTCTGCCGTCTTCATTTTCAAAAATATCATAGCCGTAGAACTGACCCTTTTGCCGGAGATACAGACGCAGTATCATATTTCCCTTGCCGTCGGAATACAGTTCACTCGAATAAAACGGCGACGCTTCGTCAAAATTCAAAAGTGACTTATTGTAAAACTCGGCGGTGTAATAAAATTTAATGTCAACATACTCCGCAGTAAAAGCGCTGACATTAAAAGAATAGTCACGATAGCCTTTTGCAAAATTTTGCGGAGAGGTAGTTATTTCAATCGGTGAGAACCAGTCTTTTTCAAAAATGATGTCGGTGGAATTTTGCGATGCTTCATCAACCTTGTATACAATGATTTTATTTTCGGGCATGGTATATGCGTTGCTGATAAGCTGAACTCCCGTGGAATAGACCGACATTCCCGACCGAAGCTCATACCTGACATACCCTTTATCCGAAACCGTGATGTTGTCGACATAGTCGAGCATGCCTTGCGGCAGAGTAGAATATGTCGGGTGATATGTGTCATATTCGCTGACTGTTCCGAGACGCTCCGTGCCGTCGGTAAGCACTCTGCACATAAGCGAAGTGCCGAGTCCGTTGTCATTATACGGTGAGATTCCCTTTTCAACGGTGTTTTCGATCTGAGACGGCGCTTTTACCGAATCACGGAAAAATGTCGAATATACAAATTCAAGTACGGAATTGAGAAAATCGGATCGGTCGGACTTAAGCAGCGTGACCCGTCCGCACGTTACCGTTTCTTTTGAACCCGAACACTCTGCTGAAATCTTTATATTTCCGAGATTCAGATCCATATACGAATTATTTTTGAATGAGACACCGCACGAATATACGGAATAGCCGTCCGGAACACCGTCGGTCGAAGCACCGTCGTTCTTTTCCATTTTATACTGCTTTGAATTGAGATGTGCATAAACGTCCGCTCCGTCAAGACACACGGCATAGATATTCACAACATCGTCCTTTGATACATTCACATCCTCCGAAGGGTAATAGCTGTCAATAAGATGTGAATTGCTGTAGACGGAATATGTAACGGTTTTTCCGCAGCAAAAGAAGTTAAACGTATTCTCTCCGGCAACGAGATTTGCCGTGTACTTAAACGCACCGCCCGACTGCGCAGCAACCTTATCATTGCAGTACACCTTGTGTCCCGAAGCTCCTATACCGTAAAAATCTACCGAAGACTTTTCACTGTCCGGAGAAACGCGGGTTATAAGCATAGCTTCATTCGACGGTTCAATAAGCAGCGAAGATATGCTGCGCGCAAATGCCATGTCATTTTTTCGAAGTGAATAGGCATTGCGCAAAACAAAACCGTCAAGATTTTCGCAGTCGAAAATATATCTGATTTCATCGCTTATTTCGGTTACGGAACCGAAGCCCGCTGCGCCGTTTGAAACACTGTCAGCTCTGTTCACGGCGTAAAAGCCGACTCCTGGACAGCTTGCCGCCAGCGTGTCGAAATAGGACATTACACCTCTGAACGGAAGCAAACCGCTCGAAAGCGAGCCTGTTCCCTCAACGCATGCAAAGGATACGGCTCCGCTTTTAAGCGTATTTTTACAATCTTCACTGCAATACTCTCCGCCGCTCACGGGGAATATATCAATGCCCAAAAGCTTTTTCGGATGCTCTCTCTTTATATATTCGCCGAAAAATGCGGCAGCCTCATTATAACGTCCGTTCGCGTGAAGATATTCGGACGAAATGCAGACCGCATCAAAAGTATAGTTGTTTAGATAATAACTGACAAATTGTGTGTCGAAAACTCCGGAAGAATTGAACAGCATGGAATCGTTAACGACAAGCACGGTGTAATACGACCGCATTACCGCCTGACCGACCGTTTCCCGCAAAAGGTCAACGGAATTGCCGTTTGAATCCGCGACGGAGGAGTATTTTCCGAAAATATCGGGAGTGATGAAAACCGTGTTCGATCTGAAATTGCCGAAATAATCAAAATATGAATTGATCTCCGCAAATAATGAAGACGCGGCGGCAGTTTCAGGGTCGGCAAGCTCATTGCCGAGATCAAACCATACACCGCTCATATCGGACGGAATAAAAGACGTGTCGCTTTTTATTGACTCCGTCACGCCGCCGGGCGGAATAATAACGCCGTTGTTAACGGGAAGATCGTCTGTTTTAAAAAAACTGTCGATAGATGCCGTCAGCCCTCGCGGGAGAGCATCACACAAATAAAGTCCCGATGTCAGCACCACCATCGACAATGCGAGGTAGAGGACGATCGCAATTACATCAATTTTTTTCTTCATTTCAGCGAAAATACACCTTTCGATTCCTTAATTCCCGGAATTAGTCTCCGTTTCGTCGCCTTCGTCTTTCGGGACGGGCATGTCGGTAACGGACGTACGTATATCCATTCTGTCATAGTATTCCTTAAACCTGATTGAAAAAGAAACGAGCCTTTCACAAGACTTGCAGAAAAAAACTGCCGAAAAAGACTGGTTAGAGAATTTCCAATCACTTAATCTGCGCATTTGAGTACCGCACCTTGAGCAGGAACAACGCATTTTTGTTCTGTCTATTTTGGGGTTGTTAATATTTGAAATAACGTTTGCTTTAAAAAGCAGTTTTTGATAAAAAGCTCTGTCGCAAATAACGGCGGTGTTCATAAGAAGCTCACGGTTAAAACACTTTTTAAGACACCGAAGACCGAGGAGGCTGTCTTCGAGGGCACGGTGAAACTGGCAGTGTGAAACGTCAATTCCCATTTCAACGGCTGCGTTGACGAGTCCTATCTGCTGATTCGCGGCGCTGACGATAAACTGCTGACAGTATTTTTGCAGATCAACATACTGTGTAAGAAACGGAATGCCGTTTATTCCGCAGAACATCGAAAAATTGTCCACGAGCACGCGGATATCGGAATTGCCCCACGACATAAACACACAGTTGCGGCTTCCTACCCATTTTGAAAAATCAGAAACGGCACGCTGAAATGTTACTCCCGAAGACATTGCTTCGTTGCTGATATGAGTAAGACTTTTAACGCGTCCGCTCAATTTTTTTATAAGCTGTGAGCGGATTA
>OMRJ01000162.1 GCA_900313475.1 uncultured Eubacteriales bacterium
TATACTTATAACAAAACGTTTTAAGTCACGTATTCTGAACGAGATACAGACAAGCGATACCGCCATTGCGGCTTTTGTAAGCAGCACGCACGGGACGGACATTTCGGGAGCAAGAAGGATAAGTGAAAAAAGACCGCCCGTCACGGCGCCGATCAGCAGTCTGCCTACACTGTTTTTTACACCCGTGACCGCAGCCGTAGTCAGGAGCATTATAAAAGTTACTACCGTATTAAGCACAACAAGAACATCGACATAAATTATCTGTTTCATTATCACGCCTCCAAAAGTGCACATTTATATTATATTTTCGTGTGAGCGTAAAATATGTCGATGTAAGACAGCGAAAAAAAATAAATCCGCCCTTTCGGGCGGATAAATCCGCGATTTTCAAAACCAAATATATTTTGTGTTTACATTTTGCAGGTAAGGCACACCCAGCCCGCTTCCGTTCGCCGCTCTGTAACGGTAAAACCGTTTTCTTCAAGAACGGGAAGCACATCATTTTCGCGTGTGTCGATAATGCCGGACACGATATAGACCGCGCCTTCTTTCAAAAACGCTTTAATTGCGGGAGTAAGCTTTATTATTGCATCGGCAACAATATTTGCCGTGACAACGTCGTATTTTCCTGAAATCTTATCGGTCAAATCACCGTGCAGCATATTAAATTCGGGAGCGGAAAAACCGTTCATTTTTCCGTTTTCGACGGCAACTTTGACTGCAAGACGATCAATATCAACACCGGTAACGCTCCCGGCGCCGAGCAGCATTCCCGCAACACTCAATATTCCGCTGCCGCAGCCGACATCAAGCATTTCACAGCCGGCGAAAACATGCTTTTCGAGGGATTCCATGCACAAACGCGTCGTCTCATGAGTCCCGGTGCCGAACGCAACACCCGGTTCAAGAGTAAGCACCGCTCTGCCGTCGGCATCGTAATCGTCGATCCAGGCGGGACGGATAAGCAGCTTTTCGCCGACCCTTATGGGCTTAAAATACTGTTTCCAGTTATTCTCCCAATCCTCACGCGCACAGTTCAAAAGCTCTGTTTTGAATTCGATTCCGTCGGCTCTCAATCTTTCTTCGATAAAAGAGACTGCCTCCTGCGGATTTTCTTCGGGGGAAATGTAAATGTGCACTATCCCCTTTGTTCTGTCTTTTTTGAGCAAATCTTCATCGATAAGATCGATCTTGGCTATTTCCTTTGCTTCTTCTTCAAGATTTCTGTAATCCTCTATGTAAATGCCGTAAGGGACGGTCATTGTGGCAATATCCCCCGCCTCGTCAACTCTGTCGGCGTCTACCGTAATTTTAATTTCTGTCCAGTTTTCCATTGATTTTTACTTTCTCCGTATCAGTATTTATTGTGAACGTCCTCGGCAAAGCAAAGTACGTCTCTGAACTCTATCGTTTCGCCGTTATCGAGCACGGCTTTTCCGCTCATTCGTCCGAAAACCTGATGCTGGTCGGTACAGATAAATTTAACGTCCAGCTTCGCGGCGCGGTCAAGAACAGGGGTAAATTCCGCCTCAAAGCGTCCGTCGCTTGAAGTAAACGTCCACGGGTCGGTGTACGCTTTTTTGCCGTCCGCCCCGATGGGGATATTAAATGAGACATCGTCGAGCTTGTGACCGACACCGTCATAAAAGACGATGTTTTCGCTCGCGGCTGTCGTGTCGCCGAAGCCGTAGCCTATGTTGAAGCCGAACGGCTTGCCGTTCACAACGGCGTTGCCCGATCCCCAGAACCAGGTGTTGTCATATGTCCAGACGCCTCTGCCCCAGTCAAGCGTGCCGAAATCCGTTTCGGGGTTAAAAACATACTCTTTGCCGTCAAAGCACGCCATGCCCGACGCACGCATGCAGTTTATTTTCTGGTTATAATAAAAAGCTGTTTTTTTCTCTTTCCACGGGGTAGCTATGACAAGGGTATCCATATCGGGCTGTGACAGTGTGATGTCGCACGAAAAGTCCTTGCCATCGTAAAAATTCTTAAAATCACATGTGATGTGACGTGAAGCGGTCGATTTGATAAAATTGATTTTAAGGCGTCTGTCGTGATAAACAACATTACCTGCATCGCTTGTCGACGGCATATGAAGCCTGCCCATAGGAAAAGCGTTCAATACCGTCTCGGTATGCTCCCACGGAGTACCGGTAAAATCGAGAAGACTTACCGACTGCAAACCTATGTAACCGTCGTCGGACACGGTAAGCGCGACTCCGAACGAGTCGGACATGATAAGATAATAGTCCCATTCTTTGATTCTGAATTTCGGTGCTTTTATGTCTGCTCTGTCGTACACCTGATAAAGTCGGCGCGACCAACCGGGTTCCCGGAGTTCGCCTGTGTCCGTCAGAAGGCGGTGTCGTGACGTAACCTCATGATTTCTGTTATTCATAAAAAAACTCCGTTCCATTAAAGTTTGATATCGGTAGAAACGTCTTTTCTGCCGTGATTGAAAAATTTTCTGTCATCAAGCGCCCACATACGGGAAGTAAATTCACCGACGGGCACATCTTTAACAGCATTTTCGATTTCATAGATATTCGCGTCAAGGCTGTCCAATTCCGAAAGAATCTCGGCTTCGAGAAACAGCGGACGTACCGCCGCGCCGAATTCCGGTTCACCGTGGTGTGAAATCAGCATGTGCTCAACGAGCATAAGCGTTGACTCGTCGATTCCGTTCCTTCTGCCTATTTCGTCAATAATAACGGCTCCTTTAACAAGATGACCGATAAGCGTGCCCTCAACGGTGTAGCCGTCAACAAGTCCGGTAGGCGCAACGCTGAACTCCTCCGATTTTGCAATATCGTGTAAGATTGCCCCTGCAAGCAAAAGATCTCTGTCTACCGAAGGATAGACGGCTGTTACCGCACCCGCCATTCTGCAGATGCCGAGCGTGTGCATAAGCAATCCGCCGCGGATGGCATGATGGAGCTTGAATGCCCCCGGCAGATTTATGATTTTGTCTTTGTATTCGTCGAGAACCGCAAGCACAAGCTTTTTAAGCATTTCATCGTTAAACGACTCGGCAAGCTCAATGATTCTGCCGTACATTAGTTCGGGAGAAAACGGCGCGCCCGGCACAAAATCGGCTGTATCTACTCCGTCCTCCGGCGTCGCCTGACGGAAACGGTCTATCTTAAACTGCGGCTGACCGTTGTATAAATTAAGCGTACCGCGGACTCGTATTACTGTGCTCGGCTGCGGCTGGTCTGCTGCTGTGCCTCTGAAATCCCATATTTTTGCAACAACGTCGCCGTCCCCGTCCGCAAGCACGAGATCGAGATATACCGAACCGTTTTTTGTGTTCTTTCTGTCGCAGCTTTTTACAAGCATAAAACCCTGAAGTGTTCCGTTATTGTCAATTGCGGTAAGTTTCATTTGCTTCTCCCTTTTCGATACAATTTCTTCCTGTCTTTATAATAACATAGTACCGACATTAAGTAAAGCCAAAAAAGCATGCAAAATCAAAAGCTTTTTTTGTGTGCAGACATTCGGAACTTGTTTTTTTCGGCAAAAAAAAGCCGCACACCGTCGGAAAAACTCCTGTCGGAATGCGACTGTAAATTATTTCATTTCATCGAGCGATAAAAACTCGTATCCCTCCGTTCGGGCAGTGTCGATGATATCTCCGAGCGCCGCCGCATTGTCCGGTGACACGGCATGCAGAAGAATGACAGCCCCCGGATGAAGACGGGAAACAACCGTCTCTTTTGCATAAGCCGCACCCTTTTGAGCCTTTAAGTCCCAATCGGCATATGCGAGCGACCAGAAAACACATTTGTATCCCATAGAATTGAGTAAATCAAGACTGCTCTCGCTGTATTTCCCTTGCGGATACCTGAAATAAAGCGAAGAATATCCGAAGTTTTCTCTTATATAATCGTCAAAGCCCTTTACTTCCTCATACATTTTTTCACGCGAAAGCCCCGAAAAATCGGGATGGTTAACCGAATGATTTCCGACCGTGTGTCCCTCGGTTATCATACGGGCAATCAGGTCGTGATTCTCTTTCATTTCGGGCATAGTGCAGAAAAATGCTGCTTTAACGTTTTTGTCCCGCAGAGTGTCGAGTATTTTTGCAGTGTAACCGTTTTCATATCCGCAGTCAAACGTAAGATAAAGCGCTTTTCCGTCCGCTTTCGTGTCGAGGCAGACGGCATCGTAATTTCCGTCGTCAAAAAACTGCTGATTGTTTACGCTTATCTGATTCGGTTTACCGTCCTTTGCGGCGCCGAAGCTGTGGTTTATCGTCTTAGCGGGAAGATTGCGCGTGTTTTCAAAACGTACGTTTTCAAAGCCGTTGAGCGGAAGCGGCGCAAGCTTTGTAAAGGTGGTGGCATTTTCATCTTTTTTTCCGTAAAAGCTTCTCTGCCCTCCCGTATTCACCACAGGGTCGGCATCGGGTGCCGTTGCCGACTCATTTTCGTTATTCGTCGGTTTTTCGGTATTTCTTTCACTCATTGAAGGAACTTCGACGGTCGTGTTTTCATTTGTGCCGTTTCCGCCGCACGAGCAAAACGTCCCGACAAAAACACAAATCGCGAGAACAACAGCCGTTATCTTATATTTCGTCATTTTTCATGCACACCTTTCGGGTAAATCATAACACATACAAATGCAATTTGTAAATATGTAAACGGGGAACGAAAAAACATTTTCGCGTCCCCCGCTCAAGGCGTTTACTTTATCATGTTCTGCATCGATGTCAGCACGGAATCCATTGCGTCAATCGCCTTATTTGCGGTTTTCTTCGCTTTTTTCTTTATCGAAGACCCTGCTGTCATTGCAGCCGTACCGAGCATTGCGGCGCCGCCTACAGCCATTGCCGCACCTGCGTATTTCATTAAATTATTGCTTTTTGATGTCATTTCTATACACCTCCGTCGGTGTTAGTCTTTACACATAAACATAAAATATGCCCGTCCTGAAAAAAATGTTTTACATTAGCGATTAACGGTGGTATCATA
>OMRJ01000146.1 GCA_900313475.1 uncultured Eubacteriales bacterium
GAAATGACAACGGAGCTTCGCAATAAGATATATGCTTACCGTGATGTTCTCGCCGCGACGGAAGATACTCTTATGAATGCTCAGGCGGATGGCATTAACACCTGTGTCGTAGCCGGATACGGTATGCAGATGCTCCCGATAACGGGACGCATAGACGAGCAGTCCGACGGCTTTACGGCGACGCGTTATGCCGGCATGGGTGTCAGAACGGGTGATATCGACGGTAAGATTTCTGTTGCACAGAAATGCACAAACGGCAATCACAATCATATGGAACCGCAGAAATGCTGCGATGCCGCAACCTGCTATCTTCCCGATCAGACATGGTTTATCTGCAATCACAAAAACATGGATTACGGTTCGGAGACGGCTGCGAAGTTCATTCTTTGGCTTGCGCTTTCAAAAAATCAGCGCAGCGTTATTCAGAATGAGATGTATCCGCAGTATCTTCGCAAAGCGGTTATCGGCGATAAAATATTTGCTTATTCCACTCTTGAAGACGCGGAGCTGAACGACTATTACTACGGTGATCTCGATGTCGACGGCTCAATAAGTGTTGCCGATGCACGTATAGCGCTACGCTATGCGGTCGGTCTTGAAGGTGAGCCTTCTCGCATTCTCACCAAGGTCGGCGATGTCGGCGGAGACGGAAAAATCGGCGTTGACGATGCCCGCTATATTCTTCGTTACGCTGTCGGTCTTGACGATACCTTCCCGGTAGTTTCAAGAAAAAAATAAGCAGCAGTGCCTCCGCGCAAGAGCAGAATTAAAAAGAGGTGCAGATACGGCAAAAAAACACCGAACAAACTGTTGAAAACCGGTTTCGACTAAACAAAACGGAGTTTCGACAGCAAGCTTGATTCCGTTGTTTCGTTCGGTGCATATGCCCGCGGCGATTATGACGTTGAATCGGAGGCGGATATTATGATTATCACCGATCTCCGCGATGACGGCGATATGTACGACGGTATAATCCGGGTGAGCCGGACACCGATTTTTACGCATCACGCAGATAAGCCCGCTGCTGTCGGGCAAACCTGCGCTGCGGTCGTTAACCGCTTTTCCCTGTGTCACCGATTGCCTTGAGCATAATGAATATCACACCTGCTCCACGGAATTCTGCTGTTGATAACCTTTAAAAATAAAATATAATTTATAGGGGGCTGTCGCAAAACGTGAAAACGCATAGCGACAGCCCCGTCTTGTTTTTATTGCGGACACCTGTCATAAAAGCGTTTTTGTTTCAATTGCCGTTTTTCATCAATGACATTCCTCAATAACTTCAATCGCAAACACAACAAAAATACAGTCGTTGCCGGGTTCATTGAAAATAGGAACATATACCGTGAGCAATAGCACGCAAAACAGCTTTTATACGAGAGTTCATATCGATTTACAGTGCTGTGTGTCAGAAATCTAACAGTTGTTTCTTTTTCTCGTTAAATTCTTCCTGTGAAATAACACCGTCATCCAACAGCTTTTTGTATTTGCTTAATTCATCCGCAGAGCTTTGCGATGTATTCATTGCTTGATTAGAGCTTTGCCGTTTCACAAGCAAATTACTTACCGTTTCATATATCTCGTCCCGGTTTTTGAAACCGAAAAAAACTATCTTCCCGGCTGAGGTTGCAACTCCGATTCCTTTAAACCATTTTTTACCGATTGCCGAAATACTGTCGATAGGCAAATCAACCTTTCTGCCGAAAACAGACTCGCCGTAAACACGCTTATTCGAAACGACGATATGCATTTTTCGGGCATACAAATATGTCAGCAAGGAAAAGATGAAAACTCCGCCTAAAATCGGTACAACGATAAGGGCTGGATGAAACCCTTCACTTACGCTGAATTCCAACCATGGTCCGATAGGACTTGTTTCTAACCATTCATTAAAATAACTGAGAGAATCGTGAGGATAATACCGAGGACCAGAATATTTTGCTTCAAAAATATTTTCGATGATAAAGTATACGCCTGCCATTCCGAAGGTTAACAGAGATACTATTACAAGTACGACTAAGGTAATAAGAACAAATTTTTTAAGATCCCGTGTGTTGATTCTTCCTTCTGCCAGTATTTTTTCATTCATATTTTTCTTCCTCCTTAAAGTAATTCCGTCCACTTACTGTGGTGGACACAATTTTGGTCTTTTCGTTTTTCACGAGGGGCTTCGAAAAACGGATGTTGACAAAATGCTATTTCATCCAAAATATCAACTTTCGGTTTACCTTGCCTGTCAAACACCGGATTCCGTTCCCCTGTCCAATACTCACAAGTTCCGCAGATTTTGCGGTCTGTTTTACTTCGCATTTTTTCACCTCCCTCTTTACCGGTCGCGCTGATTCATACAAATTTTACAGGTTTTAATGCTTCGCTTACCATATTCAACTGCTTCTTGCTCGGTATCAAAAGATACAAAGGAAGTTAAACCTTGCGAAAACCTGCACATATCTTTTATGTGCATACACCCTGTGGCTGTGTTGATTATGTATTTTTTTATTTCTGTCTCAGCCATATCTTTCCCCCCTTTCTTTAACTGTATAGGCAATATTTAGCCTGCACAATTTATTAAATAATAGCATGATTGCCTATATAATTCAAGTATAATTTAATGAACAGGGCGATTTTTTTATGAATTATTACGCAATTGGGCAGCGCATACGCAAATATCGCAAGGCATTGGGACTTTCACAAGAGGAACTTGCGGAAAAGGTTAACATTTCAGTAACGCACATGAGCCACATTGAAACAGGAAACACAAAACTCAGTCTGCCTGTTTTCTCGGATATCTCGCTGGCACTTAATGTCACTACCGACAGTCTGTTATTCGGAGAAGATCGGCAGAGCCGAGAAAAAATAACAGAAAGCATAGCATCTATTCTTGAAGGATGTTCAACAAATGAACTCAACATTATCGCGGAAACGATTTCTGCTGCCGCAACAGCATTGAAGAAGTACGGTAAAATATAAAAAAGGACAAGTAAATCAATTGCATACCATTATCCGACATATAAAAGCAACCAAAGCAAGAGCTTGTTGATGATGACAACGAAAAGCGTTTTTGGCTTTCAATTCAGCATAGGTCATAAAAAGACTCCCGAACAAAACGAAAAAAAGACTATAAAAAAACAAAGACTATACTTCACACGACGCCTGACTTTGAGTCTGATGTGAAATACAGTCTTTTGTTATTTACGGTCGGTTTCTTTGGCTGCGCTTAAAGGGCAGCTTAAGACGTACAAAGGTACGGCGGGCGGCGAAGCTTGTTCGCTGTATAAACAGACGCATGCCTAATAAGCTTATACGGTTATTGCCTTCCTTCGGACTTGCATTTGCTGACTTATCCCGCAAAAGCGTTATTGTATTATGCGGTCGTCGCTTTTTATCTCTTTTTTTATCCGATACGGCGAACAGAACAAAAAGCAGTTGCATGAAACAGGATATCGCCTCATACCTTAACAAATGAAAAACCTGCACGCATGGGATATTATGAAATACCAGTCTGTGCAATCAATATGAATAAACCGCCGTGTACGGAACCGTACGCACGGCGGTGTGAAAGGGGATGTAAAAAAAGCGATGACCGTATAAAACAGTAAAGATCAACGCTTTTGCAGGATAAGTTAACGGTATTGCAAATCCGAAAGACTGCGATAACCGCATAAGTTTGCTCCGGTATTTAGGCTGACGGGACTTGAACCCGTGTCGGTTTTGACAGGCTGATTTTCGCTCATGCCGCGTTAAAACCCTTGCAAATACGTCAAGTA
>OMRJ01000164.1 GCA_900313475.1 uncultured Eubacteriales bacterium
ACAAATCGACAGCGAGATTGCCGCCGACTTCTTCGGTGCAGCCGTGACGCAGAAGGAATTCGAACGCCAAATAAAGGCTGCGGAGCTAAACAAGTCGTTTACGCAGAAGATAATCGACAAGGTAAAAGAGGTCGTTGCGGAGCTGAAAGAGATAATGCAGAAGCTTCGTGGTCAGAGACTTATATATGACGCCGCGCTCGATACGGACGCGGAGACGCTTGAATTCTTCGTGGATAACCTTGAAAGAATCCTCAATCAGGCGGGGACCGAAACAAAAAACACCGCCACGGAGGACGGCGATATTAAATATTCTGTTAAACACGACAAAAACGGAAATGCATACTGGCATATTGAAACCGAAGATGATATTTTCTCCGGTTTGCAGACGATAAAAGATTTTGAAAAGGCAGCCGTTCAATACATAATGGATGCGAAAAATAAAAAAACTGTTATCCATGCAGTCGATGGGAAACAAATGACATTTATTCGTTTGAGTGCAGAAGAATTTACTAACAGTAAAGAAAGCCAGATGTTGAAAAGAACAAACAGCGAGCTTTTTAAACAGAAAATGCGCATGCTTCCGAGTTTAGAAAACATTCTGTTAAATACAAGTGTCAACTGGCAAAGTCCCGATCATAAAAATCACAAACTTTTCAAAGAGAGAGGGTTTGAGAATTATCGGGGAAAGGTTAGAATTGACAATGTACTTTTCAACACAGTAGTCAGAGCCGGAAAAACAAAATTCGGTGATGTATTCTATGACATAAATTTAGAGGTTGACCAAATCCTACCTCGCGGAAAAACCGTTTCAGAAATAAAAAAGTCAACCTCTGTTGACACTACGGTAGCACAAAAATCACCGTCTGTCAATAGTATTTTATCCGATTCGGGCGAAAAAATTACAAAATTTCAAAAAAAGCTGCCCGACGTGCAGGAGAAGATCAAGAAGATGAGCGGCAGCGACGATATAGACGACGTAAAGCGCATGGCTTACGGGCTTGCCGACGATTTCATGAAGTACGCGAAAGCGGCGCGGCTTGAAATGACCGAGACGCGCGGCCTTATGCCGCAGCCGACAAGGGTATCGGAGATAGTCGCAAAGTACAACGACTACAGAAAGACGGGCATTTCAAACAAACAGCTTGAGAGCGACATTACCGACATTTTCACCGACTACATGAACGGCGTCGGGAGCAGCGGCACGCTGTTTAACTACATCACCGACACGATAATGAAGCGCGAGCTTAATTCGTATGAGGTCATAGGCGATGAGACGTTTAAGGCGGTGAGAGCCTACACGGACGGCGGAAAATTCAAGGTGAGCGACGCGACGGTCGGGTCGCTTGTCGACACCTTCGGCAGCCTCGGCGAGATAAACGGCATATTGCGCGAGAACTACGGCTTTACGATTGCGAAAGAGACGGACGCACGCGCGGAAAACCGTGCGGTATGGGCGCCCGTCGGAGCACAGCTTGCCGAGGAGTCCGGATACGTGTTTGACGGCACCGACTATTCTTACACAAGCAAGTACACAACCGAAAACGGCTATGTCACAAGCAGAAAAGTATATCAATGTGAAAGCTGTGAGGGTTGTCCTTACAGAAACGAATGTCACACTTCTAAATATGACAGACGAATCCGTATTTCACACAAGCTGACCGAACAAAACCAAAAAGCTACGGAACTGATAACAACAGACGAAGGTATTTTACTCAGAATGAACCGCTCCATTCAGGTAAGTTGTCGGCGGTAAATCCAAAACAGAATCTCCCCGAAAAAAAATGGGCATACCTAAAAAGCCGCATCGGCTGTCAAGCAAAGCAAAAAAACACCCACGCGACGTCCAAAAACAACAAGCTTTTTCCTGCCTCCGAAAATCACCCGTCGGATTTTCGCTTTATCACTCCGTTAAAAAACTTCATGGTTTTTGATAACTGCCTGTAAAAAACGGCAGGATATCGACGCAAAAAACCGTCCTTCGCGAAAAAAAAGTGTTGCATTTTCACATTGAATAATGTATACTGTTTAAGCAGTGTGTTTGCGGCTCGGCAGACACCGTTTTGCATGTGCCGGAATGATGGAATTGGCAGACGTGCCGGACTCAAAATCCGGTGGTAGCGATACCGTGCGGGTTCGACCCCCGCTTCCGGCACC
>OMRJ01000165.1 GCA_900313475.1 uncultured Eubacteriales bacterium
ATAACCGACGGAAGAAAACGTTTTATCAAGTGAGCATTCTGCGTTCACGGTGTCAACATATGCCTGCTTAAACGCGAGAACCTGCGCATCGGAGAGATAGCCCTCGATAATACGTTTCTGAAGCGCCGACATATCGCTGAAGTCTATAAGATCGGTTATGTCAAAGTTGAGAATATCAATCTTTGAAATGTCAATATCGTTGAGCATGCTCATAAACGGAGCCATGTTAAGCTTTGTGAGATCTATGAGGCTCATATCAATATCGGCAAGAGAAAAATCGTTGACTGTAAGCGTATTGAACTTTTTGCCCGTTATGACATCGGTGGTCTGATCGGCAAGCTGCTGCTGAACGACCTCGCTGTTAAGGGTGGAATTGAGAGCGTAATCCATAAGCGCTTCGGTATAGCCTATGGAGCCTGTGCCGACGCTCATTACGTTGTTGGGGTCGGGTCGGAGAATGCCGACTATTTTAATGTCAACGCCCTGCTCCTCAAGGAGCTTGTTTACGTAAACGTTATTTGCGCTGTGGTTTGTCCATGTTCCCTTTTCGGCATCCTTGACAAAAAACTGATAATTGAGCAGCATTCTGAAATCCATCTGTGTTATCTGCTCGTAGGTGTATTTGTCCACAACCTCGCTTTTCAGCTCCTCGCCGCTTGCAAGCTTGCTCATGATGTCGGTCATGAACTCCTCCTGATTTTTGATACCGAGTCCGTACATGACCATTTCGTTAATCTCATGGTTCTTGTCTACTATAAGAACAACCTCATTATATGCTTCGGGAAGCCTGCCGTAGATAACCTCATACTGTTTTGATATAAGATCGTTGTCACCGATAAGCTGTGTCCAGATATCCGTTATCGATGATGAAAACATGTTCGACAAGGAATCCGTCATGCTCGACATTGACGATGAGCTTGACGTTGTCATGCTCATCATCTCAGCCATCATTGAGTTGGGGTTGACTTTAACCGTGCCGTCCTCGCCGTTCATGCGGTAAATGTTCAACGGTGTTTCGTATTTATACTGAATATCATTGCATATCTTATCAAATTCGGCTCTGTTATCTTCAATACACTGCCTGAAATTTTTCAGGTTGTTCGACTCCGACTGTGACACGAACGTGTTCACCATTTCCGTAAACGTATTGTTGACGTATATTTCGTCAAGCTCGTGCTCCGTCTCCATCATTGATTTGCCGAGGTTTGTAATCGAGCTTAAAACATTGTTCATGTCGATTGCCTGCCGTTCGACGGTGACGGGAAATGCAAGCAGCAAATCGTTTTGCACCTTGTCTATATATCTTTCTATTCCGTTTGAAAGCGCAAGCACAAGAGCAATACCGATAATGCCGATGCTCCCGGCAAACGCAGTGAGGAAGGTACGCGCTTTTTTTGTTGTAAGGTTGCGAAGGCTCAACGAGAAAGCCGTCGATGTGGACATGGATGCCTTTTTGCCTTTTTTCTTTTCTTCTTCGGCTTTTTCCTTTTCGCCGTCGTAATCGGATTTCTGCGGAATAAACGGGTCGGTGTCATTCGTTATCTCACCGTCGAGAATACTGATAATGCGGGTAGAATATCTTTTGGCAAGATCGGGGTTGTGAGTAACCATGATAATAAGCTTATCTTTGGCGATATCCTTAAGAATTTCCATTATCTGAACGCTTGTCTCACTGTCAAGCGCACCCGTAGGCTCATCGGCGAGAATGATATCGGGATTATTTACGATGGCACGCGCTATCGCAACGCGCTGCATCTGACCGCCGGACATCTGGCTCGGACGCTTGTTGATCTGTTCACCCAGTCCGACCTTGCGCAGGGCTTCCGCGGCGCGCTCACGGCGCTCTTTTTTGCTGACGCCGGACAGAGTAAGTGCAAGCTCGACGTTTGCAAGCACGGTCTGATGGGGGATAAGATTGTAGCTTTGGAAAACGAAGCCTATGGAATGATTGCGGTAAGTGTCCCAGTCGCCGTCGGTAAACTCCTTTGTCGACTTGCCGTTTATCATAAGGTCACCGCTTGTGTATCTGTCAAGTCCGCCGATGATATTCAGCATTGTAGTTTTGCCGCAGCCCGACGGACCGAGTATTGACACCAGTTCGCTCTCGCGAAAATTTATGCTGACGCCCTTAAGCGCCTTAACCGTGGTGTCGCCCGCGGTGTAGTCTTTAACTATATCTTTCAGTATCAGCATTTGTTTTCCTCCATTACCTGCGCTTGTTTTCGGATTCTTTGAGAGCCTGACGGTAATATTTATCCGCCTTGCGGCTCTGTCTTTCGGCGCGCCGTGCAGCCTTGTCGCGCCTTACCGCAAGCTTGACATATTCCCTGTCCGCCTTTGCGGCAACGGCAACATCGTTCTTTTCCCTTGCCTCGGCTCTGCGTCTCTCCGCCTCCTCGGCTTTGCGGGCATATTCGGCAAGCTTCTCGGCATCCTTATCGCTTGTGCTGCCGTTAAAGGACGAATCCTCACCCGTGTAGGACGGGTCATAGCGGTGCATATGCGATTTCAGCTCTTTTTTCAGCCTTCTCTTTTTCTCTTTCAGGTGACGGCGCCGCTGGCGGTAATTTCCGAAATCGAATCTGCTTAAAAAAACGATAAAGGCAAGCGCCGCAGCGATCGCAGCGCCTATGATAACGCCCTTTGTCACATTTGAAGTTTTTTTCGGAGGCTGATAAATTATGGTGAGCGGCGTGTCATCCTCCGTAACGTGCTCACTTTTCGGCGTTTCGGAGAACAGAAGCTTATAGAGCCATTCTATAACCTCGTCCGTTGTCATTGTGCCGAGCTTTTCGCCGATGTTCGCGGTGTACATCGACATCATCTCGTTATCGCCCATTCCGTTTTTGAGCGCGTCGGAGAGCACAGACGCGTTTTCCTCCGACTTGAGAGCATTGACAATATAACGCAGCGCCGTAACAAGAATTGCCGGTTGATCGGCTTCGATATATGTGTACTGTGCGGGCGCACCGTTAAATGTGCGTTTGCTCGTGAGTGTCTGCGCGGTGCCGAGCGAGGCGGCTTTGTTAAGGTCGGGTTCGGGCAGCTTTACGGGCAGTTTTCCGCCGGCAAGCACTGTTTTCATGAGCGACGAAATATTCAGCGTTTCGCTTATATTCGTAAATTCGCCCGGCATAATGTCCGTAAGTCCGAGTGTGGACAAAAGACGCGTTACGGGATATAAAAGATTTTTCACACACTGCGAAATGCCGTCGGAATTAAGAAAATAAACTGCATTCGGCAGGATTTTTGTAAGTGTGTAAACAGGTTTGTTGACAAGGCGGTCTAAAAGCTCAAATATCGGCTTTGTGATATTTGTGATAACGTCGTCGCCCGCAAATCGCTTGTATTCATCGTAGGTTTTTATTGAATCGGCATCACAGCCGAGCGCCTCCAAAATCGGAATAACGGCTGTATTATATCCTGCGCCGCCTCTTACGGTCACGGCATCCAAAATTGTTATTTCGCCCTCGGCAAGAATGAATTTAAGAACGGGTGCAAACGGCGACAGCACCCTTGTAAGCGCCGCAGAAAAGCCTGCGCGGCTGCCGTCCGAGAAACCCCACGAAACGGAGGCTTCCCCTACCTTGTCCCAGCTTCCCGCCCTGCGCAGAGCGGCTGCCGCACGCGGATATTTCGCTTCAACCGATTTTGCAGTGCCTTCGACGGACACGTCCGCACCGAGCATTGAAACAAGGCTGCCCGCACCCGAGGAATCAAGCGTTCCGTACAGCTTTTTGACTACCGTTGTGAGCAGTTTGTTTGAATAGATTGCGGAACCTATCATTGAAGAAAGAGTACCCTTTTCGGTAAATTCTTTCAAAAATTCATTCAGCGTGTCGTCAAGTCCGTCGAGCACCTTCTCGTAATTTTCCTTGGTGAGATTCGGTGTATACTCGACCGTTGAAGGCGTAAATTCCGGGTAAATCCAATTGTACTCAAGCACTCCGCCGGAAGGCGAAAGCGTGAGAAGTTTAATAACAAGCGTGACAAGCTCATCGGTGGATTTTAAAAGGAATTTATTTATCGTGTCCCCCGCCGACGCCGCTTCGGGGATAATCTGCGAAATGCTGCCCTTATTCAGTTTAACGGTGTCGACAGCAAAACGGAGAAGCGTAACAAACGCGGCGGATTTGTCGGGTGTGTACGTTCCGCCCGAAACCGAGCCGCACGACGCAAATGCGTCGAGATCTATTTTCGCAAGCTTGAAATCACCCGAAAGACCCATAGCGGAGGAGATATCGAGCTTTCCGAGTACAGCCGTCAGATCGGTCGAATTTTGCAGCAGAGCGGAGTTTTCGATCAGCTTGCTTATGCCGCCGAG
>OMRJ01000166.1 GCA_900313475.1 uncultured Eubacteriales bacterium
GACAAGTCCCATACCCAAACGGTCTTCGGGGACGAAGGAAAGACGCACGCCGAGATTTCTTATCTGCATCGGAGTTTTATTTCTCAGATTCTCCTCTTTTCCCGTTTTCGGGTCTATGTATGTAATTGTGCCGCTTTCGAGGCGCTGCAAGCCCGCAATCCCCTCCAAAAGCTCACGCTGACCGCTGCCTGCGACACCCGCAATACCGAGAATCTCGCCGGCGTGCGCGGTAAATGAAAAATTGTTTATAACCTTTACACCCTCGCGGTCGACACAATTCAGATTGCTTACAATAAGACGGTCGGCGCCGTCGGTAACATCGCTTCTTTTGATATTAAGCGATACCTTTTTACCGACCATCATCTGTGTAAGCTCACCGGGATCCGTTGCGGCAGTGTTGACCGTACCTATGCATTCGCCTTTGCGCAGAACAGCCACACGGTCTGATATTTCCATAACCTCATTGAGCTTGTGCGTAATTATTATTATAGCCTTGCCGTGGTCGCGCATCGTTCTTATAACCGCAAAAAGCTTTTTCGTCTCCTGCGGTGTAAGCACGGCGGTAGGCTCGTCAAGAATGAGAATATCCGCGCCCTTGTAAAGCACCTTAACAATTTCGACGGTCTGTTTTTCGGAGACGCTCATCTCATATATTTTTTTGTTAAGGTCGATAGAAAAACCGAACTTATCGCATATTTCCCGAATGGCGGCAGTCTCTTTTTTCAGATCGAATTTGCCCTTCTGCTTCATTCCGAGCACGATGTTCTGCGCGGCGGAAAAAACATCTATCAGCTTAAAGTGTTGATGTATCATTCCGATTTTAAGATCAAAAGCGTCTTTGGGCGAACGAATGGACACTTCTTTGCCGTTTACAAAAATACGACCGGCGTCGGGAAAATAAATTCCCGATATCATATTCATAAGCGTGGTTTTGCCGCTTCCGTTTTCACCGAGAACCGAAAGAATTTCTCCGTGATAAAGCGTAAGGTCGACATCTTTGTTTGCAACAATGTTTCCGAAATACTTACAGATTCCGCGAAGCTCTATTGCGGGCGTCTTGTTTTCCATTTACTTTCCTCCCGTAAAAAACAGCCGTTCGGCAATTGATAACAGGCACCGAACGGTGCACATTATCAAACGTCGAAAAAAAACATATGCGGGCGGAGCGATGTTTGCTCCGCCCGTCTTTCAGAGTCGGTTGAACTTACTTCTCAACAACAGCGGTAATGCCGTCGATAATAATGTTAAAGTAAGGAGCGCTTCTCTTGTCGGCAACATCGGACTCATCAAAATAACCGTCCTTGATTACCTCTGTTTCTGCTTTATAGTCACCTTCGTCAATAACGTCAGCAAGGTAAGAAGTGAGCTTTTCGCCCTTGACTGTGAATGTGGCAGTGTCGAAAACATGGAGAGTGCCCGCCTTAAACTGTGCCATAACATCGTCGAGCTTCTCCTGCGTGCCCTTTGCGGCAACCTTTGTGTTAAGCTCGGTAAGCTGTACGGAGCCTTCGGCAATGCCGCCGCACCAGTCGGCAGGAATTTCCTCGCCCTTAACAACATTTGTAATCATAAGCTCCATGTAAGGAGTCCAGTCTATCTTGGAAGAAATAATAGCGGTGTTGGGACCCATGTCAATTGTGCTTACATTATAAGCAACATTGGGAACACCCTTTTCCTCACATGCTCTGGGAGCACCGGGAGAATCGGCATGCTGGCTGATAAGTACGCAGCAGTCATCGATAAGAGCAATAGCCTGTGTCTTTTCGGCTGTCTCATCAAACCATGAGTTTGTGTACTTAACTTCCATCGTAACAGTGGGGCAAACTGATTTTGCGCCGAGATAGAAAGAAGTAAAGCCGGAAATAACCTCGGCATAGGGGAATGCACCTACATAACCCATTTTAGCTTTGTCGGCAGTGATTTTGCCTTCTTCGATCATTTCGTTGATCTTCATACCTGCGGCAACACCTGCAAGGTAACGACCTTCATAAATGGAAGCAAAAGCGTTGTGGAAGTTCTTAAGACCCGCTGTTTTTGCATGTGTGCCGGTAGCATGGCAGAACTGAACATTGGGAGCTTCTTTTGCCGCCTCCATCATAAACTGCTCATGACCGAAAGAATCGGCAAAGATAATATCGCAGCCCTCGTCAACAAGCTCCATGGCAGTTTCCTGACAGGTAGCATTTTCGGGGATGTTGGAGCGAACGATGATCTGATCGTCCTTAAGACCGAGCTTTTTCTGAACGTTGTCGACAGCGTTCTGGAAGTTCTTGTCATAGGTTGAATCCGTGGGAGCATGAAGGAAGATGAAGCCTACCTTGATTTTTGAAAAATCAAGTTCGGAAGCCGTAGACTGCTCACCTGCCGTCGTGCCGTCCGAAGGATTTGCCGGATCGGTGTTCTTTCCGCTGTCATCCTTGCATGACGCAAAGGCAAAAACCATTGCGAGAGCGAGAACAAGAGCGATAACTTTTAGTGCCTTTTTCACTTTTGTTTCCTCCAAAAATGTTTTTTTATTTCTTCAGTCGTCGACACCGAAACGAATCGAATCGTCCGTCATGGAGTCGATGATCGCCAAAGACTTAAGTTTTACGCCTTCTTTTCGAAGCGTGTTTCCGCCGCCCTGAAATCTTTTTTCGACGGCGATTCCCACCCCCGCAAGCTTTGCGCCCGCTTCTTCAACAATTTTTTTCAGTCCGAAACAGGCTTCTCCGGTTGCGAGAAAATCGTCAACTATCAAGACATTGTCGTCTGCCGACAAAAATTTCTTTGAAACAGCAACGGTATAGGATTTTTTCTTTGTAAATGAAAAGACCTCAGCGGTATAAACATCGTTTCCGACGTTTTCGTGATGTCCTTTTTTCGCAAACACCACGGGAACATCAAAATTCGCAGCCGCAGCACATGCAATTGCGATACCCGACGCCTCCACCGTGAGGATCTTGGTTATATTATCGTTTAAAAAACTACTGTAGAGTTCTTTACCGAGTTCGTTTATAAGTTTAACATCCAACTGATGATTTAGAAAGCTGTCGACTTTAAGGACGTTTCCGGGTAAAACGATGCCGCATTGAAGTATCTTGTCTTCGAGCATTTTCATAACCGTCAACCGCCTTTTCCGTTTTTTGTCTGCCGTCCGTCGGACTGCCCTTAAAGTATAACCCGTCCGGACACCAAAATCAAGCATAATTCGACCGAAAAATAAGATTCTATGTTTTAGCTAACCGTTTTGTACAAATCAGACGGTAATTTTCGTTTATTATGCTTTAAAAATCTCTCAACTGATTTACAATTGTGTAAAGCATTTTACTTGCGAGAATATAATATATCATTTGAATTGTTAATAAATCCGCTGATATCATACCGAAAATACGCACTTTTTCAGCGTTATTGTGCATATTAAACATATTAGTAACTTTATAGGTTTTGTAAAGTAATTTACTTAACATAAGCCTTTGTGCAATTTACACAAATGCATGTAAAAAAAGCTTTTTACATCTCGGTTTTCAGATCCGTTTATCCTTTCACGGCATCGCTTAAGTTTGTTTATGGAAAAGTAAACAAAACAGACTGTCTATAATTGTTAAAAAACACAACCAC
>OMRJ01000168.1 GCA_900313475.1 uncultured Eubacteriales bacterium
GAGAGATACAAATGAGTAACGCTGTATCCGCGTTTTTCCCAATAAGTATTAACGTTTTGCTCCTCATCCGGTCTGTCACGGTGCGCTGTCGGGATGTAAACCATTTTTTTGTTTTCACGCTCGCCGACAAGCTTGTCAATTTCGCTCATGATTAATTCGCCGTGCGGGTGTCCTATATCCGCTCCGCCTATTATTACTGCAATTCCCATAACGTTTACTCCTTGTTTTTTTTCATGTTATCACATGAATGATAAAATGAACAGTGCTTTCGGACGAACAGAAAAAATAAAAATATAAAATTGTAAGTTCATCTAAGAATTTTGACAGGAAGATGCGTATATGATTGAATTTCAGGTAATGTCATCCGATAAATATACAAAACTTTTCTTTTTTGTATTGATAAAAAATGTATTAAAAAAAGACGATTTCTCTTGATTTTATGTGTAAGATATGGTATATTAAATATGAAAAAAACTTTAGGAGGTTACTGATATGGTAAGCTGGTTTCTCAAAATGTTTCTCAAGGTACTTAAGCCCTTTGCAAAGATAGGTATCATTCTTGCAATTATTAAAGCCATTGAAGAACAACTCAAAGGCGGCAACAACGAAGATCCTTCAGACCCCGCCGTTCCCGAAGCTTAAATCGGAATTTTGCCCGTCGGCATACTTCGGCGGGTATTTTTTTGTTTTTCCGGAGGCAAACAAATGGGATATTTTTTTCATGAATTTAAAAATGAAGCGTTAAACAAGGCTTATGAATTACTTGAAAACGTTACACCGCTTAAGTTTGACTGCGGCACCTTATGCGGCAGCAAATGCTGCAAAGGAGGAGACGGCAGCGGTATGCTGCTTTTTCCCGGAGAGGAAATCTTCTTTCGGCACAGAAACGGTTTTACGGTGAGAAAAGATCCTGCGACAGGGTATGACGAGGTTATATGTACAGGAAAATGTAACAGATCCGACAGACCGCTTGCATGCCGTATTTTTCCGCTGTTCGTGTATTCTGTGAAAAAGAACGGAAAGACATTTTCGGGAATCGCACCCGATACACGCGCTCGGGGAGTTTGTCCGCTGTGCGACTGCGGAATCAACTATTCAAAAGAGTTTGAGAGAAGGCTACGAATTATATCAAAAATATTTGAAAACGACAGCGAGATCTGTAATTTTTTGATTGATTTAAGTCATACAATCACGGATTTCGGTGCTTTTTCGGGAACACAATTACAATAATCGTTTTTTTTATGTTGATTTATTTGAGTCAGCATATTATAATAGAATCGTTTGAGCAAAATCACCCCTAATTTTATAAGGAGATGTAATTTCTATGAGTTACGATGTTGCAATTATCGGTGCCGGTGTTATCGGTGCTTTAACTGCACGTGAGCTTTCAAAGTACCGTCTTAATGTTGCTTTGCTTGAAGCGACAAACGACGTTGCAATGGGAGCAAGCAAGGCAAACAGCGGAATTGTTCACGCAGGTTTCGACGCAATGCCCGGCACTCTTAAAGCGGAGCTTAACGTTAAAGGCTGCGCCATGATGCCTGAGCTTTGCAAAACCTTGAGCGTTCCCTATAAGAACAACGGTTCTCTCGTTGTCGCTTTTTCCGAAGAAGAAATGGAAACCGTCAAAGAGCTTTATAACAGAGGAATTAAAAACGGTGTCCCGCATATGAAGATTATCGGAAAAGACGAGCTTAAGGCAATGGAGCCTAACCTTGCTGACAACGTCTGCGGTGCGCTTGACGCACAGAGCGCCGGAATAGTCTGCCCCTACGAACTTACAATTGCCGCAACCGAAAACGCTGTTACCAACGGCGTTGAGTTTAAGAGAAACTGTAAAGTTACAGCGATTGATTTCAACAACGGTGAATTTACACTTGCAACTACCGCAGGCGAAGTCAAGGCAAAATACATTATTGATGCTGCCGGTGCGCATTCCGACGAAATAGCGAAGATGATAGGCGACGAAAGCGTTAAACTTGTTATCAGACGCGGTGAGTACTTTATCCTTGACAAGGCGGTCGGCAATACCGTTTCGCACACTGTTTTCCAGTGTCCCACAAAGATGGGCAAAGGCATCCTTGTTTCTCCCACCGTTGACGGCAATCTTCTCATAGGACCCACTGCGGAGGATATCGAAGATAAGGACGACACTTCCACAACTCCCGAAGGACTTAAAACGGTCAAAACCTTCTCTGTCAAGAGCTGTCCGTCAGTTTCAACAAGAAACGCAATCACTTCGTTCTCCGGACTTCGCGCCCATCCCGTTTCCGACGATTTTATCCTCGGTCCCAGCAAGGTCAACGCACAGTTTATTCATGCTTCCGGCATTGAGTCTCCGGGGCTTTCGTCTGCTCCCGCAATTGCCGAGTATCTTGCCGACATTATCACAAAAGCAATGGGCGGTGTTGAGAAAAACGGCAGTTTCAACGGTGTAAGACACGATGTGTTCCGTTTCCGTCACGCAACAGACGAAGAAAAGAAAGCCGCAATCGAAAAAAACCCCGCATACGGCAGAATTATTTGCAGATGCGAAACGATTACAGAGGGCGAAATTGTTGACGCTATCAAGGCTCCCGCAGGTGCAAGAGACGTCGACGGTGTTAAGCGCCGCACAAGAGCAGGCATGGGACGCTGCCAGGGCGGCTTCTGCGGTTCAAAGGTTGTTGAAATTCTCGCGCGTGAGCTTGGCACCGAAGTAAACACGATTACAAAATTCGGCGGTAAGTCGAACATACTTTTCGATAAAACGAAATAAGGGGGAGAAGGCTATGTTGAATTATGATCTTGTTGTGGTAGGCGGCGGTCCCGCCGGCATGGCGGCAGCCCTCAAAGCCAAGGAATGCGGCGTTGAAAAAATAATTATCCTCGAAAGAGCCGAAACTCTCGGCGGAATTCTCGAACAGTGCATACATACCGGATTCGGTCTTCACTATTTCGGAGAGGAGCTTTCCGGTCCCGAATATGCGGCAAAATTTATTGCGGAGGTTGCAGAAACAGATATCGACGTTAAAACCGACACAATGGTTCTCGATATCAGCGAAACAAACCTCGTTACAGCCGTCAACAAGGCGGACGGGCTTCTTAAAATTCAGGCTAAGGCTATTGTTCTTGCAATGGGCTGCCGTGAGCGTCCACGCGGAGCGCTTGAAATAGCCGGCACACGTGCTTCCGGTATCATGACCGCAGGCACTGCGCAGAAATACGTTAATATCGACGGATACATGCCGGGTAAAAAGGTCGTTATCCTCGGTTCGGGCGATATCGGTCTTATAATGGCAAGAAGAATGACACTTGAGGGCGCGGAAGTCAAAGTCGTATGCGAACTTATGCCTTATTCGGGCGGCCTTACGAGAAATATCGTTCAGTGTCTTAATGACTTTAATATTCCTCTCCGTCTTTCAACAACCGTTGTCGAAACTCACGGAAAAGACAGGCTTGAGGGTGTTACAATCGCACAGGTTGACGAACATCTTCAACCCATTGAATCAACAAAAGAATACATTGAATGCGACACTCTTATGCTTTCCGTAGGTCTTATTCCCGAAAATGAGCTTACAAAGAATGTAGGCATTGGCATAGACAGGATCACAAACGGTGCAGTTGTTGACGAGATGCGCATGACCGACCATCCCGGCGTTTTTGCCTGCGGCAATGTTCTTCACGTTCATGATCTTGTTGACTATGTTACTCTTGAAAGTCAGATTGCAGGTGAGGGCGCGGCAAACTACATCCTTGGCAAAGGCAGCAAAGAAACGGTGTATGTTAACACGACAACAGGCAACGGCGTCAGATATCTTGTTCCGCAAAGAGTTAACATTAAAAATGAAAATGACGTGAAGCTTTATTTCCGCGTCGGCAGAATATTTAAAAATGCAAAGGTTGTCCTTGAATGTGACGGGGAGATCATCTCATCCAAAAAGAAAGTCAAGCTTGCTCCCGGCGAGATGGAAAATGTTATTATTCCCGCCGCTACTCTTGCAAAAATGACAAAGGACAGCTCTATAGTTGTCAGAGTGGAGGAATAAGCTATGAAAAAAGAACTCACTTGTGTTGCATGCCCTCTCGGCTGCTCAATAACCGTTGAATATGATGGAACGGAGGTTTATTCCGTAACCGGGAACACATGCAAGCGCGGCGACGCATATGCGAGAACGGAGGTTGTCAATCCCACCCGTTCACTTACGTCCAGCGTAAAGGTCAACGGCGGCATTCATCCCGTTGTCCCCGTTAAATCAAGCTGTGCCGTTCCCAAGACCTTGCTTTTTAACTGCATGAAAGAGATTAACTCAGTGTCGGTCGATGCTCCCGTTAAGCTCGGTCAGGTTATTATAAAAAATATCCTCGGTACGGGTGCGGATATTGTTGCGACGAATAACGACTGAAAGGACACCGAACAGAGATGTTGAAGCCGTTTGAGCTTGCGAGCGAAGCAAAACCCGATCTGCGTCAGATAAAATGGCAGGAGACGGAGTTTTACGCACTTATAAGCTATGGCTTGCCGGTGTTTACAGGCAAACAATACGGCGACGGTTTTACACCGCCTGCCGTATTTTGGCCTGAAGACATGGATACGGA
>OMRJ01000062.1 GCA_900313475.1 uncultured Eubacteriales bacterium
CCTGAACAAGATCTTCGCTTTTAAGAGTTTCAACCTTGCCGTCGCGCAGCACCTTTGACGTTGCAGCCGTCATTTGCATGAGCGCATCCATCGCGGCTTCGGCTTTACTCTCCTGAACAAGTCCCATTATTGTGTTGATAATAACAACGACGAGAATAACAAGTACGTCGGCAAAATCACGCAGTCCGGGTTTTCCGCCCGCTTCAATAACGGCAACAGCCGCCTGAATTGCGGCGGCGACAAGAAGCATAATAATCATGGGATCGGCAAGCGAATTGATAAACTTTTTGAACAGGCTGTCCTTTTCGACTTCTTTCAGCTTGTTTTTTCCGTTTTGATCAAGACGTTTTTGAGCTTCGGCAGAAGAAAGACCGTCCGCAGTGCTTTTTACGTCGGCAAGAACTTTGTCGGCGCCTTCGAGATAGAACTTCATCGTTCTGTCAATTCCTTTCTTTTTGTGTGGTCTAAAAAAACCTTTGACGCAAACAAATGCAGTCAAAAGCCGGGGACTCACGGAGAAAATATCCTTTAATGCAGGCTTTTCTCCTATAGATATGTTTTATCATATTTTAATGCGGAAGTCAACAAATATTTCCTTCGCAGAACCCGTTTGGGACGTATTTCGAATAACAGCAAACTGTATACAGATAAAATACAACCCGGCGTTTGATAAGGCTGATAAAATACCTTTCGACGCTTGACAAAATAGAATAAATCTGATATTCTGTTCACGAGTGAACAAAATACATGGTTGTTTTGGAGGTGTTCTCTTGCGGAAATCGGATATTGAAGCCGTTAAAGGCTGCTGCCTTTTTACGGGACTGTCGGACGGTCAACTCGACGAAATTCTTTCTTCACCTCAAATCACCGTCTCATCTTACAAAAAACATGAACCGATTTTTACACCGCTGTCATACATGCGTTCTCTTGCAATCATTACAAAAGGTGAAACGGATGTGTACAAGCAGACCGACAAGGGCCCTCTGTTTTTGAGTATTCTTTCGCCGGGCGGTGTTTTCGGCATGGCCGCTCTTTTTTACGAAAAAAACGGTTTTATCAACAGCGTCTCCGCACGCACGGACTGCCGTGTTTGCTTCATAACCAAAGAATGTCTTGAAAAAATATTCATAAGACATCCGAATGTCGCCAAGAATTATATTGTTGTTCTTTCACAAAAAATACATTATCTCAATGCAAAAATCACAAATCTTTCCTCCCCCTCTCCCGCGGCAAGACTTTTAAGCTATCTGCAGGCGCTTGACGGCGGCAGCGACGGAAAAGTAAATCTGCCCGTGTCAATGTCCGAATTAAGCAAAGTGCTTTCGCTCGGCAGAACATCACTTTACAATGCGTTCGACGAGCTTTCTGAAAACGGAGTAATCAAACGCGAAGGAAAAACAATTCATATTTTATTACCGAAAGGATTTGAATAAAATGAAAAAACAGAAAATTGTCACCGTTATCTCAATGATAATGGCACTTGCACTCGTTTTCGTCTCCTGCACATCGGGCGGCGAAACAAACACCGATCCGGTGGCACCGTCAGTAACAGGCGAAGCAACGCAGGCTCCCGTAACGGAAGCCGATATGCCCGAGGCTCCTCAGGAAATCAAGATAGGCTTTTTAAAAGGTCCTACCGGAATGGGCGCTGCATACCTGCTCGATAAAAACGAAGCCGGCACAACAAAAGCAAAATACACCGTTTCGCTTGAAAGCTCACCGGATATTTTCAGAGCATCTCTCATAAACGGAGATATCGACATTGCCGCACTTCCGGTTAACGTATGCGCCGTGATCAATCAAAAGACAGCGGGGAAAGTCAAACTTCTTGCGGTAAACACACTCGGAACTCTTTACATCATGTCAAACGATGACAGTATCAAAACAGTTGCCGATCTCAAGGGAAAAACAGTTCTTTCAGCCGGTCAGGGCACAACTACGGAGTATGTTCTCGGTCACATTCTTTCGAAAAACGGACTTACCGTCGGAACCGACGTAACGGTAGAATATGCATCTGAACACGCCGAAGTAATAACAAAGGCGTCAACCGGTAATTACGGCGTTATTCTTCTTCCCGAACCGTTTGTAACACAAATGAAGCTTGCAGGCAAAGGTTTCAATACGGTCCTTGACCTCACAAAAGAGTGGAAAGCTCTCGGCGGAGGTGAGCTTACAATGGGCGCAGTTGCTGTGAGAACTGATTTCGCGGATAAAAACCCCGGCGCCGTTGCACAGTTCCTCGCCGATTATAAAGAATCCGTAGATTTTGCGGTAAACAATGTCAACGAAGCTGCCGAGCTTATCGAAAAACACGGCATTGTCGCAAAGGCGGCTGTTGCAAAACAAGCCCTCCCCAACTGCAACCTGACTTTCATGGTCGGCAACGAAATGCAGTCGAATGCTTCGGCATATCTTAAAGTACTCTTTGATGCAGCCCCGGCATCGGTAGGCGGCGCATTGCCCGCAGCAGATTTCTATTACGGCGCCGACGCTTCGGCTGACGCAAAATAAACAATGAGAAAAAAGCCCGAAAAAAGAACCGCAAAAGTTCTGTCGACGGCAATTTCCGCTCTCATATGTATAGTGCTTTGGCAGGCTCTCTCAAACGCGGCGAAACGCGCCGGAATGAGTCTGCTCTTGCCCTCTCCGTTAGAAACGATGAGAGCATTTGCCGAACTTTTGACACAAAAAAACTTTTACACATCTTGCGGAAGATCTCTTTTGCGTGTAATTGTCGGATGGCTCACGGGACTTTGCGCAGGCAGTCTGCTCGGCATTTTTACCTCAATTTTCAAACCGCTGAAAACATTTTTTGCGCCCGTTCTGCACATAGTCAAAGCTACTCCGGTCGCGTCCTTTATAATTGCGGCTCTTGTTTTGATGTCCTCAAAAAAAGTTCCGTCTTTCACGGGATTTCTTATCAGTCTTCCAATCGTATGGACAAACATCACGGAGGGAATTTCGGCGCCGGACTCAAAGCTGATTGAAGCGGCACATTTTTTTAATGTCAAAAAAAAGAACCTCATAAAGTATATTTATATTCCCGCACTGAAACCGTATATCGCTGCGGCAGCAACGACCTCAATGGGACTTTCATGGAAGGCTTGTATCGCGGCAGAGGTCATCTGCACACCGAACGGTTCTATCGGACAGGGAATATACAATGCAAAAATTTATCTTGAAACGCCTTCACTGTTCGCTTGGACTGCTGCGGTAATTCTGTTAAGCGTGCTGCTTGAAATGCTCATAAAAACGATCATCTCAAAAATAACGGACACGGAGGGAAACAAAAAATGATTGAAATCAAAAACCTTACAAAAAAATACGGCGATAAAACGGTTTTTGAAAATCTCTCTTTTTCGGTGCCCGAGCTTTCAACGTCTGCTTTCACCGGACGTTCCGGGATAGGAAAAACAACGCTTTTACGTTGTATTGCAGGATTGGAGCAACCCGACGGCGGAGAAATAATCGGAGTAACAGGCAAACGTCTTTCTTACGCATTTCAGGAAAACAGGTTGATTCCGCAGGTAAGCGCACTCGATAACCTGCTGTGCTTTTATCCCGACAGATCGCGTGCAATTGAGTTACTCGATAAAGCCGATCTGCTCTCGGAAGCAAATACACCGGTCAAAGATTTTTCAGGAGGAATGAAAAGACGGCTCTCTGTCGTGCGAGCGCTTTTATACGGCGGCGACATTTTCTTTTTTGATGAACCGTTCAGAGAACTTGATAAATCGACCGCCGACATGATGCGAGGTCTTGTAAAACGCGAAACCGTCGGAAAAACGGTTCTTATGATAACACACGAAACTGCAGATATCGGTTTCTTTAACGCGATTCAATTTGATTTTGTCGGTTATCCGATGTCGATTGCTAAATAAATCAGCGAAAAAAGCAATTTTGTGAATCAATCGTTATAATTTTCTCACGCCGCTTTTCGATGAATATATGTCAAAAGGACAAAAAATAATCAGGTCAGCGGGCAATTTAAAATAAGCCGTCAAAAAAATCCGAGATTCGTGTAAAGCGAGTCCCGGATTCTATTTTTTAATTATTGAAATACGTAACATTTTCGAACTTAAAAATTCACTATTCTTGCAGGTGAATATTTTAATATGCTGCGTTCGGTACTTTCCGTTTTTTACGCACGTTTGTTTGCGGCTTTCTTCAAATGATATTTACGGAAGCTATAACCGCAGAAAAGCAGTGAAATCTTAACAATTAAACCTTTTAATTAATATGTATACGGAACAGCCTCTCCGATAATATTTTTATTTCGTCGAAACTTCTGTATTCACATAAAAAAACGGAACCGGCCGAATTACGATGGTTCCGTTTTTCGTAAGCTCAGTCTTCGGTTTGTTTTGCGAGAAATTCCGAAGCAACCTGTGCAAGTTTAACCTCTGCCGGTCCGGGTATATCGCCGTGCTGATTAAAAAGCAGCGCTACACATCCCGATACGTCACCGTTCCCGATTATAGGGAATACGACGGCGGCTCTTATGTCTGAATTATCAATGGGTAAAAGTGATTCCTTGTTGCCGGTAGATGCAATAAATGCGGAACGGTTTTCCATCAGATTTTCAAGCCCGTGCGAAATTCTGCGTTCGAAAACTTCTTTTTTTGCGATTCCCGAAAAAGAAATGATATGATCTCTGTCCGTAATAATTACCGGCATGGTGGTTGCCCTGCTCAAAACATCTGCGTATTGTGCAGTAAACTCCGTAAATTCCCCCATAGGCGAATATTTCTTGAAAATGACTTGACCTTCCGTGTCCGTAAAAATTTCCAGAGGGTCGCCGTCATTGATAACATTGACAGTAAAGACCTTGTCCGCACGGTTTGCGGACTTTTGGGTGATTACGATATCCTTACTGTCACACCTAAAATTTACGGTATGCTCCTTATCTTCAAGCGACAGCAGAGCGTCCACATCGGATTTGAGCTTCACATTCAGATGATCCTCAAATACCGTGATGCGTTCCACAATCAGACCGATGTCACGCTTGTCGAGTTTTTCCTTTTTCAGCACGTCGTCAAACACTTCGATGACCGTTTTGGCTTTTCGGTTGGTGACGATCATGGAATTGCGCATATCGTTGACATCGCCGAACTGCTTTTCCAGCATTTCGATTCGGGAGAGCAGCTCCTCCTCCATCTCGTCATAAAGCGCCGCCTTGGTTCGGCTTTTGGCGTCGGACAGACCGGCGTCAATCAGCATTTTTTCTTTGTAAAGTGCTTTCAGCTTTATCTTTGCTTTGCTGAGCTGTGTTTCAATGCCGCTGATTGTTGCACCCAATTGTTCCTCGCGCTCGGGCTGCTCGTCAATCATTTTTTGCAGCTCGTCAATCATCTCCCCGCAGTTGTCACGCACACGAAGGATAAAGGCTTTGAGCAGTCCGTCCAAAACATCCACACGAATGTGATGAGAGGTGCAGCCCTTCAGCCCCCGCTTGTGGTATGTACCGCAGGTGTAGGCAGGCGCCAAATCGGGGCGGGACATGGAAAACATGGGACTGCCGCAGTCGCCGCAGAACATAAAGCCGGAATAATCGGTGGCATACTTTTTCTCGCCGCGATAATTGCCCTTTGAGCGAAGCTCTAACTGTTCTTTGGTATAGGCAAAGGTTTTGTTGTCCACGATCGGCTCGTGGGCGTTTTCGATAACAATATTGTCCTCGTCGCCGAGTTTGATATCCCTGCCGTTAATGCCTTTGCGTGTATACTTACGCTGGCGGAGCGTGCCGATATAAAAATCGTTTTTCAAAATAGACTGAACGGTGATAATGCTCCATTCGTTTCGGGCGGTCAGCTTGGTTGCCTTGCCCTCGGCTTCCTTCTGTGCGATTTCGTTTGCCCTTGGCGTGGGCACACCCATGTCGGTCAGGTGATTGGCAATCTTTTTGTACCCCCAGCCAAGGTTATACAGCCTGAAAACCTCCCGCACAATCTCCGCCGCCGGAGGGTCTATTTCGTAGGTCATTTCTTTGGTATTGGTAATGCGGTAGCCGTAGGGCACGGCACAGATCCATTGCCCGTTTTTCTGCCGGTTGTCAATCATCTGCTTTATCTTTTTCGAGGTATCGGTAACCGGCATCTCGTTCATGAGAAACTTAAACTGAATGAGCATCCAGTCGTCACGGGTGGGGTAGTCGATATTATCGCCGATGGAGATTATCCGCACACCGGCGTCACGTAGGGTTTCAAGCTCCAAAAGCCCCAAGCTGTTTCGGCGGGAAAAACGGGAAAAGTCCTTGACAATCAAGATACGCACATCGCCGTTTATCAGTTCGTTTCGCATTATCTGATAATTTTCCCGCTGTGCGAAGGTGTAGCCGCTTCGGTCACGGTCTTCATATATTTTAAGCTCGGCATCGGGAAACTCTTTGGCGATAAAATCACGAATAATCCGCTTCTGGTTTTCAATACTGGTGTTTTCGTGGCTGTCTTCCTGCAAATCCACCGAAATCCGAGCATATCCGTCTATTTTCAACTTTGTTTCTCCTTTCCAAAATAATTACTAACAACATTGTAACTCATTTTGAATACAAAGTCAATAGATTAAAGAATAAATCTATTTTGGAAAAAGTGTAGGGAACATTTAAGGGCTATAGGCCCATAAAATGCTCCCTGCTTTATTCATACTCTTTGACGAAACGTCAAGAAAAAATGATATAGTGAAAATGATAAGAGTTATGTATACGGCAGCTTAGCTGCCGTCGGTAATCACCTTGCGTCGTCGCGTGATTTTGCGGCTTTACTGCGGGTTACCTGATTGTTAAGGTTGTAGGCAAGCAGTTCCTTGGTGTTTTCCAAAAGATCGCCGTCGCCCGATTCATAAACGCAGACAAAAATTTTCTTTTTTCTGCAGTCGGCGATAAACTCTTTCAGCTTTTGCTGCTTCGCCTCGTCCTTTTGGTCGGCATGGGAGCACCATACCTTTGCCAGTTTTAATTCATTATCCATTACAAATTCCATAAATCAATCTCCTATCATTTTTATTATTGGTTTTATTTGGTAGTTTCATTCATCGAGCCGTTTCCTTTTCGGCTCGGCTTTTGGTTTTCGGAGCTTTCGGTTTTTCCTGCTTTTCCAAAAGCTTTTTTAAGAAAGTCTTGACTTTCTCGGGGAATAATTCCATTGCTTTCAGGAACGATTTGCAATACTCCTTTAGCTGCTCGTAGCGTTCATAAAGCCGGTCATACGCCTCGCTCAATCGGTAATAGGTACGCAAGAGCAGGTCAAGACCTTTGGTTGACAAAATTCTCGGCTGAGAAGGGACAATGATACTGTCTGCCGCAACAAAAGCATTGATTGGAAGAAGTCCGAGCGACGGAGTACAATCAATGAGAATATAGTCATAATTCTTCTTGATCTGATTGACATAGGTTCTCATAATGCACTCTCGGCTCATTACCGTAAACAGATAACTTTCGATACCGGACAATTCCACATTGCAGGGCATAAGGTCAATGCCTTCCGAACAGTGTATGATACCGAAATCATCTTCAAAAGGTTTGTTGTCGATAACATTTCCCATAACCGTTGCAAGTGAAATGTCCAGCTCATCAGGTCGCTTAATACCAAGACTGATTGACAACGAACCCTGCGGGTCAGCGTCGATAAGCAAAACCTTTTTACCGGCGTTATGAAGTCCAATACCGAGATTCAATGCCGTAGTGGATTTACCAGTGCCTCCTTTTTGATTTTCGATTGCAATTACTTTGCAGTTCACATTATTTACCTCCTATATTTCTTCACCGTTAATACATACGGCTATGTACGGTCTGCAAAGTCTAAAGGAATATTAACCTTGCAGACACCTGATAGGAGAAGTGTAATGGGCATAAAAAAAGACCGCAATTTCTTTATATATGTAATAAAGAAATTACGGTCTGAAATGCTCCCCCAGTTCGAGTCTATGTGACGGAGTAGAATAATTTGTTATATAAAAAAATAGAACTTAAAAAGGAAAAAAATGATTTCCCCGGTTCAAGTCCTATTGGTTCACTATTTATTGAATTTTTGTGCCTTTAAATGCAAGCTGGCAAAACACTCTGAAAAAGCGAAAATCCCTTGATTTCTCAAGGGATTTCAACGTTTGTGCCTTTTAGTGGCACAGTCATGGAGGCGTCACCCAGACTTGAACTGGGGATCAGGGTTTTGCAGACCCATGCCTTACCACTTGGCTATGACGCCGAGTTTTGTTGCACACTGTAGAAATCCTCCGCAGGAGAATTTCTACCGCTTCGCGGTTGTTCCTTTCGAGCCTCAATAAAGCCCGATTAAAAAATGGAGCGGATGACGAGGCTCGAACTCGCTACCTCCACCTTGGCAAGGTGGCGCTCTACCAGATGAGCTACATCCGCAAGTGGTGCCTTCGGTCGGAATCGAACCAACGACACG
>OMRJ01000172.1 GCA_900313475.1 uncultured Eubacteriales bacterium
GGAATGAATCATTTTTTACCGTCCTCAATTGCTGTTACGGACGCACAAACCGTACCCGAGGACTTCAATGCCCGTTTTGACTGTGTGTCAAAAGAGTATATATACAGAATTTACAACGGAACGGTGCGAGATCCGTTTTCTGTCGGCAGAGCATATCACTATAAATACAGGCTCGACGAAGAAATGCTGGATCGACAGGCAAAAGACTATATCGGCATCCACGATTTTTCGTCTTTCAGAGCGGTCGGATCGGATGTTGCAACAACGGTTCGCACAATATTCAATGCAGGTGTTTTCAGAGACGGCGACACTGTTTGTTTCCGAGTGGAAGGAAACGGCTTTTTGTATAATATGGTGAGAATTATGGCGGGAACGCTTATTTATATTTCGGAAGGAAAGATAAAGCAGGGATCCGTTCCCGAAATTTTGGCATCACGCGACAGGCTCTGCGCGGGAATGACGCTTCCTCCCGACGGACTGTATTTAAACAAGGTGAATTACGAAAGGTTTTGAGTTGTAAATGGCAAACGAAAACGGCATGAGAAACAACAAAGGTAGGCTTAATTCCGCCGCTTTTATCAGAGTGCTCGGTGCAGCGCTTTTAATTGTCATACTTGTTCTTGCCGCCGCGTTTGTTATCGGAAACAAAACCACTGACGACGGAAAAACGAATTCCGAAGCGGTTGAATCGGGTTTTGACATAGGAGCGGCTTCCGTCAAATCGGTAGTGCCGTATTCCGGCGGAATCGCCGCAATTGCAGACAGCGCAGTGTACTATTTTGACGCTTCCGGCAATCAGCTTTCAAAAAACGAACACTCTTTTGCTTCTCCCGTTGCGGAGGCTTCAGGCAGAAACCTTATTCTTTACGATCTCGGCGGGTACAAATACCGCATAGAAAAACGCGGCGGTATTTATTACGAAACGGAAACCGCTTCCGTTATCACGTGCGCTGCGATCGGTAAAAGCGGAAATTACGCCTATTCGCTTAATTCCGACGGCGGATATCAGTCACATTTACTTGTTTATTCGGGGCGCAATAAAAAAGTTTTTGAATGGGGAAGCTCTTCCGATTATATTTCGGCATTGACGCTTTCGGATAACGGAAAATATTGTGCCGCAGGGGTTCTCACCTCCGAAAATGCAAAGATTGTTTCGGTGGTTAAGCTTTTCGGATTTAATACCGCAGAACCTTTGTTTTCCGTTGATTTTGCAGGATCCGTTGTCTACGATATAGCTTTTGCGTCATCAAAGAAATTAGTTGTTTTTTGTAACGACGGTGTTTATTCCGTCGGAACGGATGGCTCAAAAGAACTGACCGTATCGTATTCTTCAAATGAAATCAAGCATTTTGATAATTGTCCGTCAGGATTAAAGGCACTGACAATCGCTGTTTTCGGCAATGAAAACAATACACGTATAGTTGTTTTGAACAGGAGAGGAAAGCAGCTTTTTGAAAAGACTTTTACAGAGGATGTTTCCGATATTATTTGTTCAAAAAACCGTGTGTCCGTGGTTCTTCGCAACAGAATAGAATCTTATGATCAAAAAGGCAATTCTGTGGGATTGGTATATCTGAAAGAAAACGCCTCATCGGCAGTTCTTTCGAGGTCACGGCTTTATGTCCTCTGTGCAAACGGTCTGTATTCATTTTCGTCAAATACGCATTTCTCTTTCGCCGAAAACGAAACAGAAAAAACAGACGTAGCTTCGGATGTTTCCGAAAAATACGCACAGGTCGGGGAAACGGGAATCTCCGAGTCAAATGAACTCAAATCTTCCGAAAGCATTTTACCGGAAAATACCGGGGAGGTCGGATGATAATTTTACCTCAAAAAATGTATTGTATAAAGTAACATGCTGTGATACAATGTCGTAAAGGAGAGATTATTTTGAATCTGTTGGACATCGCACTGATCCTTATCATGATTTTTATTGCATGTGTCGGAGCCTCGCGCGGCTTTTTTAAGTCGCTTTCAGGTGTTTTTGCTTATATCGTGTCTGCATTTGCGGCAAAAATTGCGGCTCTCCCGGCGGCAGAGAGTATTTACGGCGGAAGGATACGTGAAAAAGTGCTTTTATCCTTAAATGAAATCTTTCCGTCCGGATCTGTTCAGGGTGAGATAGGTGCCGCAGTAGACAAAACGGCAGATTCACTCCCGCAGTACATAGGTGCGGCTCTGAAGTATTTCACCCCGTCGATGATATCCGGATCGGATTCGGTTCTTACCGTTTCGGAAATGGAGGCTTCTTATATTTCGCCTGTGCTGATAAAGGTTCTGACATGGGCGGCTGCCGCAGTTATTTTTATTCTTTGTGCCCTGTTGCTCCGTGTTATTTTCGGAGCGATTGATAAAATGCTTTTTCACAGAAAAAATCCGGGGCTTTTGTCTTGGGTTAATAAATTTTTCGGTTTTATTCTCGGAGCGGTCAAAGGAGCTGTTTCCGTGTTGGCAATCTGCCTGCTGATGAATCTTATTTGCCCTCTGTTCGGCAGCGGCGGATTTGCAGATTCCGTTTCAAACTCCGCAATTTGCGTTTTTGTGTCTCAAATTTTTTAAAGGTAGGTTTATATAATAATGGAAAAGAAGACCCCGTCCCTGTTTACAAATGTTTGGACTGTTCCCAATCTGTTGTCGTTCATCCGTATTCTGATAGTGCCTGTATTTGCGGTTTTATTTTTGAAGCATGAGCTTTTGTGGGCGGTTATTATGCTCGCAATTTCGGGCTTAAGTGATTTCTTTGACGGCAAAATTGCGCGCAGATTTAATCAGGTGAGTGAACTCGGAAAGCTTCTCGACCCTGTTGCCGATAAACTTACACAGGCAACGATAGCGATTCTTCTTTTTATAACCTTTTACAGAGCTGAGAACCGCACTCTGCATCTTTTTGCATGGGTCTTTCTCCTGTTTATCGTAAAAGAACTTGTTATGCTTATAGGCGGTGCGGGGATGCTTTTCTTTGGGATTCGTCCCGGTGCTGCGGAGATATACGGCAAAGCGGCTACGATGTCATTCTATCTTGTAATGCTGCTTATCATGGCGTTCGGTCCGGAGGTCGGCGCATTCAGTGAGGGCGCAAATGCAATAGTGCATGTTTTTACGCTGCCCGATTCGGTTATGATGGTGCTTGTGGTAATTGCTGTGATCATGACATTTGTCGCGTTTATCA
>OMRJ01000326.1 GCA_900313475.1 uncultured Eubacteriales bacterium
GGTATATTTATTGACTTTACCGTTTTTCCACATTGGATTTTGATGTTGCACATACCCAAGCGGAATAATAATGCCAATCGAAGCCACAAGTGAAGGGAAGTAGAGGAATTTATCGGGATCTATCATACCGGTGTTCTGCCAATCAATGGGCCATATACCGAACGCCGCCGTACTGTAATCTCCGACAACTTCACGTACAGTCAAAGTCGATACGTCTACCTCGGCAACGGAATAGCCGTTGATCCAACCATCTCCGACGCAGGCATTGAACAGCGCCGATGATAACTTTGTCGTATTTTCAAGTTGAAAAATCCTCGAAACCAATACAAGCACTGAGTTTGCTATGAGAATACCCAAAACCACTACTGCAAGCATTGCCATTGTTCCAAGAAGCGCAAGAAAGAATTTGCCGACAATCGTTGAAATGTTGCGGTTGTTTGTTATCATATTCTTGATAATCGCCGCAATCGTAAAAATTGCCGTAAGCCCAACTGCCAAGATGAATACGCACCAAAAAATCGTTCCGACCGACGTTTGTGCCGCCAAATGCTCAATGATGTTGACCTTCTGCCCGTGGTATGTTACGTCCGTAACACCCGCGATAGCCGAAAAAATTTCCATTGTCCCGTCTATCAAGCGCAAAAGCCAAATAAACAGTTGAAGCACTATTTCTTCTAAAAAAATTATCATTGTATGTCCCTCTCTAAATTGCCCACGCGCCTAATCCCTTTATGAGAAGCGGTACGCCGCCAGCTAAAATAAAGGCTATTACAATGCCGATCAGCAATCTGATTATCATGCCTTTCGCATTGATCTTTTCTTCGTTCCTTTTTGCTATGGCAATGCGGATCCCGATATATGCACCCCAAACAATAACAATCGCTGAAGCACCTATGACGAGATAAATCCAAACGCTATCGACCAGTTCTGATAGTTTGTTTACAATAATTGCAAACTGACTGTTCACGGCAATCTCTTTTTGTCTTTCCCCCGCTAACGTTACGAGCTTTTCTACCGTCGGGTTTTCCAGTGTTGCTTCATTGAAAGAAGATATTACAGGTTCTTTATACGCAACTTCTCCGTCCGAATTTCTAACAAAGAAAACGAACACAAGCCGCATATCGAGTCCTGTTTCGGGAATATTGATTATGTTATATGACATTAGTCGTCCATTTTCCACAACCCCGCCGTTGCCTATAATCAAAGCAATAGAAATACCGTCGGCTTCTTTTCTCGCAATGTAATCACCGTATAACTCATATCTTGCGATAAACTTTTCGGGAAAGACCGCTACGCCGTATTCGTATTCGGATTCAAAGCATTCGTTCGGAAAAAAGAACGACGCGCCGACATAGTTTCCTCTTTCTGCGGAAGTTCCTTTTTTGAAAGTTATAAAAACGATCCCGTCAGCGACTTCCTCCACCGAATGCAGTGTTTCCGCGCTCGCAGTAACAGTCCCTGTCCCAAGACCAAAAGAGCAAATCGTGAAAACAAGCACGATTAAACTCATCACTCTTTTCAGATTGTTTTTTCTCATTTACCCTCCTATCCAAGCGGCAAGTCCTTTTATTAGAAGCGGAAGCCCGCCTGCAAAAACAAATGCAATGATGACACCTATTATCAGATGTTTAACCATATCTTTCGCATTTATCTTTTCCTCGTTTTTCTTTGCAATCGCTATGCGAATCCCAATGTATGCTCCCCATATCACGATGACAGACCCTGCGGCTATAACAAGATAAAGCCATACGGAATCCACAAGTTCGGATATTTTATTCGTGATTTGCCCGAAATTATCTTTCATCCCTTTCTGTTGATCCAACAGACCCAAGACTTCTTCATCGGACAAGTTTTTTGCGTTCAGTGAGTTATAGTCCGCATACGCGGGTGCCGTATATGCCGTATTTCCATCGGAGTCCATCACATAGCCTATAAAAGTGAAAGTGAGTGACATATTTTTCTCTAATATATTGCCTATCCCACACTTAAAAACCTTTCCTCCATCAGCAGACAGATAAGATGTTCCTTTTATATCCAAAATCGCTTTGTTGATCTCCGCAAATTTGTTTATATAGTCCGAATGAACATCA
>OMRJ01000167.1 GCA_900313475.1 uncultured Eubacteriales bacterium
ATAGGGATTGCCCTCGGAATGAACCTCCCATCCGCGATACAGGAAGGTATGACCCTTCTGCGCCGCGGGGATCGAGTTCATCATAACGGACAGATCACCGCTCGTGGGATTTTTCATGCCGACGGGAATATCAATTCCGCTTGCGGTGAGACGGTGCTGCTGATTCTCGACAGAGCGCGCGCCGACCACGACATATGACAGAAGATCGTTCAGATAGCGGTGATTTTCGGGGTACAGCATCTCGTCCGCACACGAAAAACCGTATTCGGTCAAAGCCTTCATGTGCAGCCGTCTTATCGCAATGACGCCCTTGATAAGATTCGGCTTATCGCCGGGATCGGGATAGTGGAGCATGCCTTTATAGCCCGCTCCGGTGGTGCGCGGCTTGTTTGTATAAATGCGCGGAACTATCAGAATTTTGTCGCTGACCTTATCCTGTACGCCTCTCAGACGGGAGATGTAATCGAGCACTGACACCTCGTTGTCGGCGGAGCACGGTCCGATAACAAGAAGAAGACGGTTGTCCTTACCCGTAAAGATGTTTTTAATTTCCGCGTCACGCCGTGCCTTGACCGCCGATGCTTCGGGGGGCACCGGATACTGCGCCTTTATCTCCTGCGGAATCGGCAGCTTGCCGATGAAATCCATATTCATAGTTTTGTCCCTGCTTTCTCAGTTGTTTTTCGGTTTATCAAAACGCGCCCGCCGAGCGGTGGAAACGCGCATCATTTGCTTCATTGTCTCACAGTCGTTTTCGGCAAGAGCGTTGCGAAGCTTTGTAAGCTCCGCCGTAAAAAGGTCTATATGACGCATCAGCGGTTCTTTGTTGAGCATAAAAAGCTCTGTCCACATATCCTCGTTTATGCGCGCAATGCGCGTAAGATCGCGGAAGGAGTCGCCCGTGTACAGCTCCGTGTCCGGCGCGTCGCAGCTTGTCATAAGAGCAACGGCGATGCAGTGCGTCAGCTGCGACAAAAAGCCTATCATGTCGTCGTGCATTTCGGGAGAGAGACGCGAAACGCGCGCAAAGCCGAGAGTTTTGCCGAGATCTTCACACAGACTTATCGCGTCCTCCGTGTTCTTGTCGGTGGGAGTGACCACGAAATTCGCGCCCTCGAAAATCGACGGAGTGCTGTTCTCGACGCCGTACACCTCGCGCCCCGCCATAGGATGGGAGGCTATGAACTCAACGCCGTCGGGGAGCATCCGCTGCACCTCATACACAACGCTGCACTTGACGCCGGTTACGTCGGTTGCAACCGTGCCCGCAGCAATGAGACTGCCGTAGTTTTTTACCCAGTCGAGAAAAATATGCGGATAGAGGGCAAACACGATAATGTCGGCATTTTTTATCAGATCCCTGTCAGGCACATCCGCGCCGTCAGCTATTATACCCTTTTTAAGTGCATAGTCTATTGCCTCGCGCCTGCTGTCGATTGCGGTGACGGCAAAGCCTTTTTTCGTCAGTGTTTCGGCATAGCTGCCGCCGATAAGACCCAATCCGACTGTCAGGATTTTTTTATCGTTTGTAAGCTTCATCTTCTTTTTACCTCTATGCCGATTTTTTCGAGCCTTTCAAAAAAATCCGGAAAGCTCTTTTTGACCGCCTCCGCGCCGTCGATGATTCCGCCCGTGAGAGAGGAAAGAACGCTCAAAGCCATTACGATGCGGTGGTCGTTGTGACCGTCGAGATGCCCGTCGGGCGCGTGCAGCTCTTTCGGGTAGATAACAACGGAATCGTCGTGAACCGTTACCGCCGTGCCGAATTTGCGCAGCTCGTGCGCCATGCACTCCGCACGGTCGCTTTCTTTTATGCGAAGCCGCCGCGTGCCCGTAAAAACGCCGCCGTATTTCGCCGCGGCAACGGCAAAGAGAACGGGTGCAAGGTCGGGACAGTCGCCGATATGAATAACGGGAGTCCCCTTTTCGAGACTTTCAAAATGCTTTTCGTATATCTTGTCGCCCTGCAGGCTGTTTTCGTCAAGGCCGTTTATTTTCACACTGCCGCCGAGTGTATTCAGCGCAGCGAAAAACGCCGCATTGGACCAGTCGCCCTCCACCGTGACATCGGCGGGAGTATATTTTGAATTGCCTTTTATTATCAGCGTGTTCGCGTCGGGATGCCGAACATCAACGCCGAAAAGCGACAGCGCGCGAACGGTAAGCCGAATATACGGGCTTGATTCCGCGGGCGGCAGTATTTTTATCACGCTGTCGCCGTCCGCAAGCGGCAGAGCAAAAAGAAGACCGCTGATAAACTGACTGCTGATGTTGCCCGGCACGGTGTATTCCCCTGCGGGAAGAGGACCTTTTACAACGACGCTGCTTTCATCCTGCGAAAAAAGCAATCCTTTTTCGCGGCAGATATCGCGGTATACGCCGAGCGGGCGCGACAACAGCGTGCGGCTGCCGTCAAGCACCGTGTGATTGCCGCTCAAAAGCGCAATCGGCACAAAAAACCGCATAGTGCTTCCGCTCTCGCGGCAGTGAAGCACTCCGCCGGTACGCGACGCGGGTTTACCCGTGCCCGACACAAACACATCCTTCCCGCTTTCGGAGAGTTCCGCTCCGAGCGACGTTAAGCAGTCGAGAGTCGCTTTTATGTCATCGCTCTCCGAAATGCCCCTGACGGCGCTCTCACCGACGGCAAGTCCGGCACAGATGAGCAGACGGTGCGCCATGCTTTTCGACGGCGGCGCGGACACCGTTCCGTGCGCAGAGGACGGTTTTATTTCAACTGTCATCACAATTCACCTTTTTCCGCAGACTCGTCGGGCGCCCTGCCTTCGCGCAGAATATCACACGCGTGAAGATAGCCGCCGAAGCCCTCGCCCGTCACGGTCGCAACGCATGCCGCCCGAATGAAGCTTATTTTGCGAAAATCCTCGCGCGAATCCACATCCGAAATATGCACTTCAACCGTAGGGATGCCCACGGCTTTGACCGCGTCCGAAATCGCCACGCTCGTGTGCGTGTATGCGCCGGGATTTATAACGATGCCCTCGGTGCCGTCAAAATATGCCTGCTGAATCCTGTCGACAAGCGCTCCCTCGTGGTTGGACTGAAAAAAATCGCTCCCGTCGCCGTGCTCACGGCAGTTTTCGGCAATCATCCTTATAAGCTCACCGTATGTTCCGCTGCCGTAGATCTTCGGCTCGCGGATGCCGAGCATATTGAGATTGGGTCCGTTTATTATAAGTATTTTCATGTGTTTTCCTCCGCCTCTTTCAGAATAATCTGCGCCGTACCCTCCGGGGTTCTGCGCGGCAAAACGCGTATATCGGCTGAAGAAATATACGTTCCGATGCGCTCGGCGTAACGCTTTTTTATGTCCTCCGCGGTAGCTGCAAGAGGGCGTGTGTCGGTCGGCAAAAGGAATTTCAAGTCTCTGTCGAGAAAAAACACCCTTCCGTTTGCCTTCAGCGACCTGACGTTTTCTTCACGAAGAACGCTGCCGCCGCCCGTTGAAATGACTGCGCCCGTTTTGTTTTCGAGCGACCTTATGACGCGCGTTTCCGCGTTCCTGAAATACTTTTCGCCGTGACGCGCAAAAATATCGGATATCTTCATGTTCTCCGCTTTTTCAATCATTTCATCCGTATCGAAAAACTCGCGCCCGAGCTTTTCGGCAAGCACCGCGCCGACGGTGGATTTACCGCAGGCAGGCATTCCCGTGAGCACGATATTGCATTTTTGATTATATATCCGTCCGTAGACTTCTTCGCCCTTTTCTTCGGGAATATCGGTTCCCGTGAAAAGCTCCGCGGCGCGCACCGCCTGAAAAACAAGCATATACAGTCCGCCGCAGGCAGGGATGCCGCGCTTCTCCGCGTCGAGCACGAGCGCGGAGCGCAGCGGGTTGTAGATAACGTCCGCAACGCCCGAAAGCGACTTGAACGGCGTGATGTCTATCGGCTTTTCACCGACCGTGTCGGGGAACATTCCCACGGGCGTTGTGTTGATGATAACGTCGGCATCGGCGTGCAGGTCAACCGCGTCTTTATAGGTCACGGCACCGTCCTTTGCGGTGCGGCTGACGCGCAGTGCCTCACGCGCTCCAAGCTCCGACGCGGCGGCGAGAGCGGTAAGAAACGTGCCGCCCGTGCCGAGTATAAGCACTTTTTTGTCTTTGAGATCGATTCTGTTTTTCGCGAGCAGCCTTTCCATACCGAAGACATCGGTGTTGCAGCCGTACAGTCTGCCGCCGCGGTTCACCACAGTGTTGACGGCTCCGACAGAGAGCGCCGCAGGGTCGATGCAGTCAAGATACTGCATCACGTCGCGCTTATACGGAATCGTTACATTTATCCCGCCGAGCGACGGCGATCTTACGAACTCTCCCACTTTTTCCGGCTCCATGGGGTACAGTTCATACGGATAAGGCGCCAGAAGCGCATGTATTTCTTTTGAATAGCTGTGAGTCAGGTGTCTGCCGATGCAGCCGAAAAAAGGCTCTGTCATATGCTTTGCACCTCCGTTTTCGGAGCGTTGAAATCGGTGCCGAAGCGCCCCGACAGCATGTCGTAAACAACAAGACCCGCAACCGCGTTGACAACGAACGCCGCGCGGTGGACTATAGCGGGGTCATGTCTGCCTTTTATCTCGATAATTCCGTTTTCTCCGCTCACCGCGTCCACGGTTTTTTGCGGACGCGCAATCGACGGAGTCGGCTTCACGGCGCATCTGAAAACTATCGGCATGCCGTTTGTGATACCTCCGATAACGCCGCCGTTGTTGTTTGAGAGATGGGTTATTTTTCCGCCGACGTTTTCGAGCGGATCGTTCGCCTCGCTCCCTTTTTTGTCCGCAAAGCCGAAGCCCGAGCCGAACTCAACTCCCTTAACCGCAGGGATTGAGAACAGCGCATGCGACAAAAGACCCTCGACCGTGTCAAACCACGGCTCGCCGACACCTGCCGGGACTCCGGCGACTGCGGTTTCGAGCACGCCGCCCACACTGTCAAGCTCCGATTTCGCTTTTAAGATTGCCGCGTGCATTTCCGCGCCGCGCGCGTCGTCGAGTACGGGGAACGGTTTTTTTGCAAGCTTTTTTACATCATTTTCAATATCACCGAACGGCGCATCCGTTATGCCTGCGGCACGCGAAATATGTGTCCCGATGAAAATACCCTTTTCTTCGAGTGCACGGCAGCATATTGACCCCGCCGCAACAAGCGCCGCCGTAATTCTGCCGGAAAAATGTCCGCCGCCGTTTCTGTCCTCAAAGCCGTGATATTTGCACCGTGCCGTGTAATCGGCGTGACCGGGACGCGCAAGAAACCCCGTTTTGCCGTAGTCGGCGCTTTTCGTGTCGCCGTTGGGAATAATTATGCAGACAGGCGTTCCCGTTGCGACGCCGTTTTTAACGCCGCTGACGATTTTAAATTCGTCTTTTTCGCTTCTCGCGGTCGAGATATCCGAGCGCGCACTCCGCAGCGTCAGCTTCTCGCGTATGTATTCTCCGTCAACGGGCGTGCCGGGCGCAAGCCCGTCAAGCACTGCGCCTACAGCCTCGCCGTGGCTCTCGCCGAACAGCGTTACCGTAACGGAATTTCCGAATGTATTTTTCATAAACAGCCCCCTATAAAATTCTTCGCCGTCACCGACGGATTTTTTCGAGATTAAGAGGTTTTCCGCCGATGTTTTGAAAGAACGTCATTTGCATTCGCTTTGTGTAAATCGCCCCGCCGGGGACAATTTTTGATTTCCGATTAAAATATCCTTCATGTCCGCAAGTGTTACTTTTTTTATCTCAAACGAGCCTGTCTCATTTACGAACACGGCGTTGACGGCATTGCCGTCGGATTTTTTGTCGTGCGCAAGCACCTCAAGCAGCTTTTCGGGCGGAGTATCCGTTTCGGTCGGCAGACCGTACATTTTAAGCACGGGCAGCAGCTCGGCACGGACACTGTCGGAGCACATATACGTCATTCCGACAGCGACGCTCTCGCCGTGAAGAAGACCCGTGAGCGTTTCAACCGCATGACCGACCGTGTGACCGAAGTTGAGCACTCTGCGCAGCCCCGTCTCCTTTTCGTCCGCCGCCACGACCTCCGCCTTGAGTCTTACGCTCTCATAAATTATTCTGTCGATATTTTGCTCCGCGCCGCCGTTTTTTATAAGCTCAAACAGCGGCTTATCAAGACACAACGCCGTCTTTATTATCTCCGCCATACCCGACGCGAACTGACGCCGGTCGAGAGTGCGCAGCACTTCGGGGTCGATGAGCACACCCCTCGGCTGCCAAAACGCACCGACAATATTTTTCACGCCGTCGAGGTCGACCGCGGTCTTTCCGCCGACGGAGGCGTCCGTCTGCGCCAAAAGCGTTGTCGGGACGTTATAAAATGCAATACCGCGCATATACGACGCAGCCGCAAAGCCCGTGATATCCGTAACAACGCCGCCGCCGACGGCAACCGCGCAGTCGTTGCGTGTAAAGCCGTTTTCAAGCATCGTGCGGCACAGCATCGCGAAATTTTCAAGCGTTTTGCTCTTTTCGCCCTGCGGCAGCGTGACAAGAACGGAAGCTCTGCACTGTTTTCTCACTTTTTCCGCATATTCGGCGGGAACGCCGGAATCGGTGACAACAAGCACTTTTCTGTTCAAATCGGCAAAACTGCCCGCTCTGCCGAGCACGCCCTTTTCTATTACGACGTCATATTTCCCGTCGGGAACGCTGACACTTACTTTCATTTACATGTCCTCTTTTCCGGGGATAAGGCGCTCAAACGAGCCGAGCACCTTTATTCTGTCGCAGCAAACGCCCATTTCCTCAATCATGTTCATTCCGTCCGCGCCGTAAATATCGCCCTCCGCCTCGGCATAGAAGCAGTACTGCCACAGCAGCTCCTTAACGGGACGGCTTCTCAGCGTGCGGAGGTTAAAGCCGTGATACCCTATTATATTAAGTGCGCGGGCAAGCGCCCCCGCCTCGTTCTTGACCGTAAACATCAAGGCAAAGTGCGCGCCGTGCCGGGAGGAGCACTCGCGGTTGTCGTTAAGGCTCAGCACCGCAAAGCGCGTGGTGTTCGCCTGCTCCGTGTTTACGGAATCGCAAAGAACCTTAAGCCCGTAAAGCCGTGCGCTCCTGCCGGACGCTATCGCGGCGGTATGTATATCGCCCTTGTCGGCGACATACTTCGCGGCAAGCGCCGTATTTTCAAACGCCTCCTCCTTAAAGCCGTGGCGTCTTATATAGTCCCCGCACTGCCGAAGCGCCTGCGGGTGGCTGACAACCGTCGTGATGTCGCCGACGGTCGCGCCGGGCAGACCTATAAGATCGTGAGTGACGGCAAGCTCAAACGTGCCGTTTATGAAAAGAGGACCCGAAAACAGCAGATCGGTAACCTGACCGACCTCTCCCGCGGAGCTGTTTTCAAGCGGCAGCACGCACACGTCGCACTCGCCGTTTACCGCCGCGCCGTATGCTCCGGCAAAATCGGGATACGGCTTTTTTGACGCCGAGGGAAACAGCCTGTCGGCGGCAATACACGCAAACGCGCCCTCTATGCCGCTGTAGGCTACGTTCATTCCGCCCAAAAGCCTGCGCTGATACTCTCGCGAAATCTTCATTGTCTCACTCAAAAAGCGTTTGTAATACTCTTTGAGCGCACCGTCGGAAATAAACTCCGCGTCGTGCCGTATTTTTTCTCCCTCGCGCACAGGGTCGAATATAAGCATACCGCGTGCCTTCTTGTATTCCGCGACGGTTTTTACCGCCTCCATACGCTTTTCAAAAAGACGGGCGATTTCTCTGTCCGTTTCGTCAATTATTCTTCTTGCGTCTTTTAAGCTGTCGCCCATATCGCCGAGCCTCCGTTCTGTCTTGTGTTAACATTGTTAACATACAATGCTATTATACCCCCTTTTTTTTAAAAATCAACCGTCAGAACGCACAAAACATTGATTTTTCGGAGAAATTATGTTATTCTGTTTTCATGATAGCAGTGTTTACATGCAAAAGGGGCAAAATAAAATGGATGACAACTACGTTTCGCGCGATCTGCGCTCTCGTCTGATAACCGCCGGCATTGCCGAGATAGAAGCACACGGCATCGCGGATTTTTCACTGCGCCGCGTCGCGTCCGCCTGCGGAGCGTCGTGCGCCGCACCCTACCGTCACTTTGAGAACAAAAGCACCTTTATTCTTGAAATAATCAAGTATATAAACAGCCGCTGGGAGCTTTTGCAGGAGCAGATAGAACAGGTGTATGCAAATGACACCAAACGGCTTGTTACGGAGCTTTCCATGGCACTCATCCGTTTCCGTCTGGCAAACCCCGAGTTCCGCGCGGTGCTGACCGTCGACACAAACTCCCTCGACGAAAAACAGCGTTCGCAAATGTCGCGGATGACGGCAAAAATAATCAAATACACCGAACGGTATTGCCGTGAACACTGCCCCGAAAAAACCGGTGAAAAATCATATCTCATACAGTCCATGATATACGGCGCGGTGCTGCTGTGCGACAACGGCAGCTTTCCCGACCGCGACGCATCCCTTAAGATGGTTAAAAGCTGCATGGAAAACTGCCTGACAGAGTACAATTAAACGTTGTTTAAACAACTTGTATTTAAATACTGTACAAGATACGGCAAAAAGCTTGAAATCCGTATTGAATTTGTGTAGAATAACTGCGAATTACATTTTTCCGCCGTACGTTTGATTTCGCAAAATTGTCGGAAACTGTATGAAACGGCTCTTTTGTATGCGGTTTATAATTTGTTAATAATCTCTCTCTCTTTTATTCACACAAACCCTATATAATAAAAATGTATATTTTGTACAAATTGGGAGGATAATGCTATGATAGGTTTAGGGAAATGGTCTGCTACCGTCAGCACTATAGTTTTTAAGGGCGAAATAAAGATTGACATTTCGGACAACAACGGCGAATATGACATTCGCTTTGAGCTGCCCGAAAAATTCAAGGGCGTCGAGATACGCACCTATGATATAAAAGAAAACGGCAACACCCTGAGCGGCAAGGGCGAGGTAACCATGCTCAAGGGCAAGGAGCTTGAAGCGGTTGTCACCTTCGACGGCGACACCTTCACGGGCTCACTCAACATTCCTTTCCTTAAAAAGAGCATACCGCTCAAAAACGGACACAGAATAGGATAAAGCGCAC
>OMRJ01000169.1 GCA_900313475.1 uncultured Eubacteriales bacterium
AACAACGGCAAGGCTACTTTTTATATAGGTTTCGACTGCACGGCTGACAGCCTTACCGCGGGTCACTTTATGGCGCTTACGCTCATGAAGCGTCTTCAGCAGGCGGGTAACCGTCCCATCGCGCTTATCGGCGGCGGCACAACAATGATAGGTGACCCCTCCGGACGCAGCGATATGAGAAAAATGCTTACAAGGGACGATATAAACCACAATGCAGAGTGTTTCAGACGTCAGATGGAGCGTTTTATAGAGTTCGGCGAAGGCAAGGCTCAAATGGTGAATAATGCCGATTGGCTTCTCGATCTCAACTATGTCGACCTTTTGAGAGAGGTCGGCACATGCTTTTCGGTCAACAATATGCTCCGTGCGGAGTGCTATAAGCAGAGAATGGAAAAGGGACTTTCGTTCTTTGAATTTAACTACATGATAATGCAGAGCTATGACTTCTATCACCTTTTTCAACACTATAACTGCAACATGCAGTTCGGCGGCGACGATCAGTGGTCAAATATGCTCGGCGGTACGGAGCTTATCAGAAAGAAGCTCGGCAAGGATGCCCACGCGATGACGATAACACTTCTTACAGATTCACAGGGGCGTAAAATGGGCAAAACCGCGGGCAATGCCGTGTGGCTTGATCCAAACAAGACCTCTCCGTTTGAGTTTTATCAGTATTGGAGAAACGTCGACGATGCCGATGTGCTCAAATGCATCAGAATGCTCACATTTATTCCCATCGAAGAAATCAAACAGATGGAAAGCTGGGAGGGCAGCCGCCTTAACGAGGCAAAAGAAATTCTCGCATTTGAGCTTACAAAGCTTGTTCACGGTGAAGAAGAAGCCGCAAAGGCGCAGGCGGACGCACGCAGCCTGTTTGTTTCGGGCGGCGCAAACGCCCCCGAAGCGCGTATCACTGCCGATGATCTGACCGACGGGACGATAGATATCGTGACACTTCTTGTCAAAACAGGACTCTGCCCTTCAAAATCGGATGCAAGACGTGCCGTTGAACAGGGCGGCGTTTCTGCCGACGGCGAGAAGATAACCGACATAAAAGCATCCTTTGATGAAGCCGCTCTCAAAGCGGGAGTTCTCATTAAGAGGGGCAAAAAGAATTTTAAGAAGGCAATTATGTAATAAGCTGCGTTAATGCGCTCTTTTTTCGGACGTACTTTGCGTACCGCGTGTCTTGCCGTAATGCGTTCTCGCAGCGCATGCGGAGAATATTGCCTCAAAAAGTAAAAGATATAAGCCTGTCCGCAGACGTTTACTCCGTGCGGACGGGCTTTTTTTGCGGTATTTGTCTTTCGGCTGTGCAGAAAAACGGCAGCCGTTATTCTTCATACAGTGTTTCTTTACCTGTGCGTCGTATTTTTACACCGACGTCGATTTCTACGGCGAATTTTTCGGAAAAAGAGCCGTCTTCATTTGCCGCGGCACGGTAGCGTTCGGGGTCGGACAGCCACATGCGGCGGGCAAATCGGCAAACGTCGCAGTCTGATTCGTAATATGCCGATGTTATCGCGCGCCCGGCGCGTTTTTTTATGTGTTCTTCGCAGGCAATTCGCACTTTTTCGACCGCTTCTTTGGTCAGTTTTGAAAAATCCGCAGATTCAAATTCAACGATGTCACATTCGGTATTTATTCGAATCAGGAAAGTGCTGCCGCCGTTTTCCGGCGGCTTGATTTTTGTCCTGCTGTCGACAACGCGCAGCGTAAAAACGCCGCCGTCCGCTTCAATCGGGATATCTGCCGACGAAACGCGGTCAATAAGATACAAAAGCCCGCAGGTTTCGTTACTGTCAATAACGCCGTTGAGCTTGTTTTCTGAAAAAAGCGCGGTACCGATTATTTTGATCCTGAAGTTTTCCGAAAGTTCCTCTTTTTGCGTTCCGATTACGGGACAGTACGCTCCGCTCTTGTTGTCGAGAAGCAAATTGACAAATTTATAAAGAGGAAGCCCCACGGTATTCCCGGTGCTTTCACCGGAATTGAGCGCATTTTCGATTACCGAGGCGCCTATTACGTTTTCGCCGAATGATGCGTTCAGCATCTCCGTTGCGCTTCCTTCGGAAACGGCGACGAGAATGTCGGTTCGTGTGGTATATTCGCGGAGAAAGAAATCAAGCGCCTTGCTTATGTTCTTCTTTGCGGTATCAAAACCGATTATCAGAACACGTGCCTGTGAGAAAAGCGGAGTTTTACCCGTGTGAACGCTTATGCCGTTGAGTGCTTCTCCGACGGAATTGCCCTTGAAAACGAGATTTTCCGTAAGCTCGGTATTGCCGTCGGACTGCTCGTTGCCTGCGGGAGAGGCGCTGTTGAGCGCCTGAACCGTTACCGTATAGCCGCCGTCCTCCGAAAAATCCACACCGACAGCTTCTATTATGAGACGCTCGTTAAGCTCGGTTATTTTTATTCCGCCGCACGACGTCAGAAGAAAAACCGACGTTAATGCCGCAGCAAATGCAATAATTCTCCTACGCAAGGTCAGTTACCGCCTTTCTTTTTGACAGCGTCGAAGCTGTCGCTGCTGCCGACGGCACAAGCAGTGCGCATATATAAAATGCCGTTTTTGCGGGAACCGAACCCGCTATTTCCGTGAACTGTCCGACAGAGCGCGCCGCAGCCGTAAAGACCGCGAAAACCGCGCCGCTTGCTGTGAGATAAAAATATTTCGGTGCTTTTTTGCCGAAACCGTCCTCAAACGATTTTGATGCGGCAAGCATACAGAAAGAGGATTTTATAAGCTCACACAGTACCCAAATGCCGATGAGTACATCATCAAAACGTTCGAGAATGCCGAGCTTTGCGAGTACCGTGAGTGTGTACAGCTTAAACATCTGACGGTCGCCGTACTGCCCCGTTACTCCGTCGATCACGAAAAAGCCTATGAGCGTTACAGCCGAAAACACGGTCAGCCACGCAGCCGCCGACTTCGTTGCGCTGCCGTTGACGTGCGGAAGCATTGTTGCAAAAAACAGTACCTCCCATGTTCGCGAAGCACTCGAAAATCCGTCGCGCAGGGTGTCACCGATGCCGTTATACAGCATGGGTGAAAAATTCACTGCGTCAAATTCCGAAACACTTGTCAGAATAATGAAAATAAACGAAAATGCAAGCACGGCGCACACCGTGACGGAGGAGCGCCCGACAGACTCCGTTCCCTTCGCGGCGGCAAATGCGGCGGCGAGCAGAAGCAGTGCGGTTATCATGTTTATGTCGGTGTCGGGGAACATTACGGTGCTTATAAACAGCTCAAACCGCGACACGCTCTCCGCCGCGCTCCATATGAAGGCGGCGATATATATGCACGCCGTAATTTTTCCGAGGGTGTCAGATGAGCTTTTTGCAAGCGCGGGTACGGATATCTTACCGAACCGATTCGCGACCGTAACGGACGGAATGAGCGCGAGAACGCAAAAAACGAGAAAAAATATCACCACAAAAACCCTGTCCGTCGGCAGAACGGTCGATTCTCTCGGCGCAATATAGGTGAAGAACTCGGTAATGCGGCAGACAAAAACGATTGCGAAAAACTGAAATACGCTTATTTTTCCTTTCATTTTACACTCTCATTTCATCAATATTTATTACGCTTTTACCCATTCTGCGCCAGCTTCTGCGCAGAAGATTGTCCTTTTGCGCAGAACGTACAAACGGTGAAAACGGTGCGGTGAACGGTATGCCGTAGGGTGATACGGACGACATGTCGAGGATCATCAGTCCAAGTCCTATCATGATGCCGTAAAGCCCCGTCAGTCCGCCGATTACAATAAAACCGAAGCGCATGACCGCCACAGTTTCGTGCAAACGCGAAACGACAGATGAACTGATGGCGGTGAGTGCCACAACTATGAGCATAGGCGCGGCGATAAGTCCCGCAGTGACGGCGGCGTCGCCGATAACAAGCGCGCCCACTATGCTGACCGCGTGTCCTATCGCCACGGGCATGCGAAGTCCCGCTTCGCGCACAATCTCATAAATGAGGTGTATTATTATCGCCTCCGCCGCGACCGGAAACGGAGTTTTGCTCTCTGCCGACGCAATTTCGTACATGATGTCGGACGGCATGACCCCGGGATGAAACAGGCACAGCGCAACAAAAAGCCCCGGCAAAATCGCCGCAATTATAAAACAGAAAATGCGCAGGCAGCGCATAAAGGTTGCGTAATACACCGGAGTAAGATAGTCGTCGGGAACGTGAAAGTAGTCAGCCAACAGGTACGGTACAATGATAGCAAACGGCGTTCCGTCGGTTATTATTCCTATTCTGCCCTCGCACAGCATTGATGCGAATGTGTCCGGGCGCTCGGTCAGCCCCGTGTCGCTGAACATCGAAAAATTCTTTTTGTCGAGAAACGGGCGGATGTAACCTGCGCCGAGTACCGTTTCGAGCGGGATTTTGTCGATTCTTTTTTTGATCTTTTCTACAAGAGCCGTATCCGCTTTGCTTTTGAGGTAGCAAAACAGCAGCGGCGTGTTGCTCAGTGAGCCGACCTTTATCTGTTCTATAACAAGATCGGAGGTTCGCAGACGGCGGCGCAAAAGTGTTGCGTTGTCTTTGAAATTGTCGGTGAAGCCCTCACGGGAGCCGCGTTCATTCTGCTCGGTCTGCGGCTCCGATACGCTTTTTTTGACATATCCCTGCGCGCTGAAAGACAGAGCCGAAGTCTCACCGTCGATAAACAGCACGGCGCATCCGGACAGAATATCCGACAGCGCGTCATCCATTGTGTTTTTTTCGGTTATGCCGCTTCCTTTGAAAAATACGTTTTTTATCTTTGACGGCAGACTTTCGCCCGGTTCCGTGAAAATTTGTTTTTCCGTCAGCGGTGTTATCACGGATTGAATGAGTTTTAATTCGTCGCACATCCCGTCGAGCAGAACGAATGCGCCGTCCGCGGACTGAATTTTACATTTTCGCACGAGCAGATCGAAGCTGCCCTCAAATTTTTCTTTGATAATCCCGATGCACGCATCTAACGACGCGGGAACGGGAGCTTTTGATTTTTTCAATGCTTTTCTTCCCTTCGGAAATTCTTTCGGCTTGAAAATGGTATTGCCTGTTTTTTTTCGGTTATACTTGAACGGAGAAGAAAACATTTCGCGGAGATGAAAAAATGCTTACGTCTTTTATCAGAACACTTATATTGCTTGTGGCGGTAATAGTCGCGGTTCGTCTTATGGGCAAGCGGCAGATAGGGCAGCTTCAGCCCGCCGAACTTGTTGTCACGATTTTGCTGTCGCAAATAGCCGCCACGCCGATGCAGGACAACGATATCCCGATGATGAACACGCTTATTGCCGTTATGGTGCTTGTGGGTGTGGAAATATTAATTTCGTATTTCAGCATGAAAAATTCGCGCTTCAGAGCGGTTTTACAGGGAAATCCCGTGATGGTGATAAAAGAAGGACGGCTCGATCAGAAGCAGCTTGCGCGTATAAGATATACGGTCGATGACCTGATGGAGTCGCTGCGCGCAAAGGATGTTTTTGACATCTCGTCGGTGTTGTGCGCGGTTGCGGAAACGGACGGCAGCCTGAGTGTGCTGCTGCGTCCGGGCGAACAGACGGCTACATCAAAGCAGGTGGGCA
>OMRJ01000304.1 GCA_900313475.1 uncultured Eubacteriales bacterium
CGCTCCCGATTCAACAAATTATTACTATTTTCTGCACGATAAAGACGGCAAGCTCTACCTTGCATCGACGCAAAGCGAGCACGACCGTAACAAACAGGCAGCGGGAATTGAGTAATTCATAAAATATTTACAAATATTTTTTAATTAGTTGCATTTTTTAATATATCATCTTTTTCTGTAGGAAATCAGCTTTAAGAAAGGAAATCCGCACTATGAAAGTATTTATGATCGGCGGCACAGGTCTTCTCGGTTCCGCTGCTGCACAGATGTTTATCGATCAGGGACACTCGGTTAAATCAATGGCGCTTCCGCCGCTTCCGCAGGGTGCTCCCATTCCCGAAGAAATGGAGATCATTTGGGGAAATTATATCGAAAAAACAGATGACGAACTTCTTGCCCTTATGTCCGACTGTGACACTTTTGTGTTTGCCGCCGGTGTTGACGAGAGAGTAGAATTTCCCGCACCTGTTTATGAGGCATACAGAAAGTATAACATCGAACCTGTTCGCCGTTTTCTCACACTTGCAAAAAAATGCGGCATTAAGAATTGTGTAATTCTCGGTTCTTATTTCTCTTATTTTGCAAAAACCTGCCCCGAAATGAAGCTTACCGAATGGCATCCTTACATCAGGAGTCGTATTGAGCAGGAAGAAGTCGCTTTAAGCTTTGCCGACGGCGATATGAACGTTGCGATTCTTGAGCTGCCTTATATTTTCGGAACACAGCCCGGAAGAAAGCCCGTTTGGGTTATTCTCATTGAGCAGATCACTAATATGGACAAGAGCGGTCATGTCACCATGTATCCCAAGGGCGGCACAACAATGGTAACGGTTCGTCAGGTTGCACAGTGCATCGTCGGCGCGGCCGAAAAGAACAAGGGCGGAAACGCCTATCCCATCGGTTACTATAATCTTACATGGGATGATTTTCTTAAGATAGTCCATGAGGCAATGGGAACTCCCAACAGAAAGATTATCCATATCGCAAAGTGGATGTTCCGTCTTTTCGGTCATACCATGATGAAGAAGTATGCTGCCAACAATGTTGAACCCGGAATCAACGCGGTGGAGCTTGCCGAAATCATGTGCATGAACACCTTTATTGATAAAAAGTGGGCAGTTTCGCTCGGCGTTACCGAGGATGACATAAAGAGCGCTATTTTCGATTCAGTCAAGCTTTCCGTTGATGCATTTACCGGCGCGCAGCATCTTGTTGAAATGAAAGGCGAATAAGCGTTTGACAAGTCCGCAAAAAGAGTATACAATCAAGAGGAACGGCTTTAAAGCCTGTTCCTCATTTTTTTATTCGGAGAACAGTATGGTTGATAATTCTTTCGGTTGTCCCGTTGCAAAAAAATGCGGCGGATGTCAGCTTACAAATATGTCCTATGATAAACAGCTTTCGTTTAAGCAGGCGAAAGTAATAAAGCTTATGGGTCGGTTCGGTCATGTCAGTGAAATAATCGGTATGGATAACCCGTATCATTACAGAAACAAGGTTCAGGCGGCTTTCGGCGTTACGCGCGGAGGACAGATCATTTCGGGTGTTTATCAGTCCGGCACACACAGAATAGTGAAAGTCGAGTCGTGTCTTATAGAGGACAAAAAAGCCGATGAGATCATCGTTTTTATCCGTTCGCTTGTCCGCTCATTTAAGCTGTCGGTTTATAACGAGAATACCGGCAGGGGCTTTTTGCGTCATGTTCTCGTGAAACGCGCGTTCGGCACGGGTGAGATCATGGTCGTGCTTGTCACCGGAAAAGAGCCGTTTAAGTCGAAAAACGATTTTATTAAGGCTCTGTTGTCGCATTTTCCCGAAATCACTACGGTAGTGCAGAGCGTAAACGACAGGTATACAAGTCTTGTTCTCGGCGACGCCGAAAACGTGTTGTACGGAGACGGTTATATTACCGATGTGCTGATGGGAAAAAAATTCAGGATTTCCGCACGGTCATTTTATCAGATAAACTATGCAGGCACCGGTATTTTGTATGGAAAAGCGCTTGATTTTGCGGGACTTACCGGAAACGAGAGGGTTTTGGACGCTTATTCGGGCGTCGGCACTATCGGCATTCTTGCCGCCGACAGGGCGGGCGAAGTGATATCCGTTGAGATGAATCGCGATGCCGTCCGCGATGCAAAGGTCAACGCAAAGATCAACGGCGTTAAAAATATAAAATTTTTTTGCGCAGATGCATCGGATTTTTTGCGTGAACTTACATTAAACGGCGAAACGGTCGATGTTGTTATTATGGATCCGCCTCGTGCCGGAAGCACCCCGGCATTTTTGCAGAGTGTTGCGGATTCAAACGCAAAAAAAATCGTGTATGTTTCCTGTAATCCCGAAACACTTGCCCGTGATGTCGGCTTTCTGACCCGCCGGAACTATAAAACTTGTAAAATTCAACCTGTGGATATGTTCCCTCACACAAACCATGTGGAGACGGTAGTTCAACTGGTTAGAAAAAAGCCGGATACATATATCGACATTACCGTTGATATGGACGAGCTGGATTTAACATCATCCGA
>OMRJ01000266.1 GCA_900313475.1 uncultured Eubacteriales bacterium
AGAGATGTTCTTCTTTATGAATACGGCGATAAATATCTCTACGACTGCAGGATAAATACAAAAAAAGCCGAAAACGGCTATTCTCTGTCAGTTACAGCCGCCGTTCACGGCTGTGCCGACGGCTGTGTCAAAGCCGTGCTTGCCGACTCGAACGGAAATGAGATAAAGAGCATTTCAAAAAAAGCGGACGAGGTAACCGAATTTGACTTCGGCACATTGGATGTTAAAGAGTGGACAGCCGAAACTCCCGTTCTTTACGCCGTTTATGTCACTGTCACAGACGGAAAAGACGAGCAGACGGTGCGTTTCTTCACCGGATTCAAAACGGTTGAGATAAAGGACGGTGTTTTCCTTTTCAACGGCGCTCCGATAAAAATAAAGGGCGTAAACCACCACGACACCGACCTTTACAAGGGCTATGCCATGAGCCTTGACGATATGGAAAGAGACGTAAAGCTCATGAAAGAGCTGAATGTGAACGGCGTGCGCACCTCGCACTACCCGCCCGATCCGTTTTTTGTTACTCTTTGCGACATATACGGTCTTTATGTTATTGATGAAGCCGATATCGAAACACACGGCTGTTGGGAAATGGCGGACGACGTTTCACGCATTTCAAAACAGGCAAAGTGGGTTTCACACTATATTGACAGGGTAAGCCGCATGTATGAGCGAGATAAAAACCATGTTTCGGTAACCATGTGGAGCCTCGGCAACGAATCCGGCGGTTATAAATGCCAAGACGAGTGCTATAAATATTTAAAGAGCACAGGAACCGAGATTCCCGTTCACTACGAGGGCGTATGCGGTCTTAAGCGTTTTCACTACGACGTTATCTCGGAGATGTACACAAGCACTGAGCTTATTGAGCAGATGATGGCAGGCAAACGCAAAAGACCTTATGACAACAAATTAAGCAAAGAATATTCAAAATATCCGTTCTTTCTCTGTGAATACTGCCACGCCATGGGCGTCGGTCCCGGCAATCTTGAAGAATACTGGGATCTGTTCTATGACTGGGACAAATCAATGGGCGGCTGCATTTGGGAGTGGGCGGATCACACCGTTTACCATCCCGACGGAGATAAAAAATACAAATACCGCTATACATACGGCGGCGATCACGGCGAAAAGCAGCATGACGGTCATTTTTGCGTCGACGGACTTATGTACGCCGACAGACGTCTGCACACGGGCGCAAAAGAAATGCGTACCGTATACCGTCCGCTCCGCGCATCCGTCGCGGGAAACAAGCTCTACTGCATAGAAAACACAAACCGGTTCAGGAGATCCGATTATATTGCGATAAAATGGATACTTCTCGAAAACGGCATTGAAGCTGAAAGCGGTGAAATTAAAACCGACATTGAACCAATGCAGTCCGAATGCTTTGAGATCAAGCACCGTGATTTTGACGAAACAAAGGACGCGCACATAAACTTCATTTACACCGACACCGAAACGGGATGCACTGTTGCGGAAGAACAGCTCACTCTCAACGATGTGCCGTATGAATTTGATATTGAGATCGGTTCAAAAATATCTGCATCCGTGGAAAACGGTGTCGTTACGGTTGATTTTGACGGCGGAAAAGCCGTATTTGACGGAAAGACGGGCGAGTTTACCGAATACTCCCTCAACGGCAAAGATATTCTCAATGTCTCACCTGCGGAATCAAAGGGACTTCGGTTCAACCTTTGGCGCGCACTCATCGACAACGACGCGAGATCTTGGGACAGATGGCGCAAAGCGGGACTTGATGTGCTTAAACAAAATCTCAAATCTTTTGACGCGCACATAGACGACGGGGAAATTGTCATCGACACGGTATTTAACCTTTGCAAGGGCAAAAAAGCGCTGTATGAGGCGAGTGCATCATACACGGTTTCGTCTCTCGGTGCAATAGAAGTCAAAGCGTCACTGAAAACAGTTTCGGAAGATGCGGAAAAGGATATCCCGCGTTTCGGCATAATGGCGGAGCTTAGCAGGGCGTTTGAAAAGTGCGAGTATTACGGACGCGGCGAAGCCGAAAATATGCCGGATTTCAAATGTCAGTCCCCCGTCGGCATCTACTCCGCCGACATCGACAGCATGTTTGAGCCGTATGTCTATCCGCAGGAAAGCGGTATGCACTGCGACACAAAAAAAATAGTCCTCTCAGCCGACGACGGCACAAGTCTCGCGATTTATGCCGACGATAAGATCAATTTCAGCGTGCATCATTTCACACAAACCGCAATTGACAGGGCAAAGCATCAGGAAGACCTTAAGGATATGAACACCACAGTTCTGACGCTTGACGGATTTACACGCGGAATCGGTTCGGGCAGCTGCGGTCCCGAAACGAGAGACGAATACAAGGCGGATGCCTCCCTCGGTTATTCATTCGGATTCACTCTCATTCCGCATACAAGATAATCGCACACTTTATACGGGCACGGTCACAGGAAAGAATGATACATTCTCCCGTCGATTGCGCCCGTATAGGCTGACGTGGGTTAAAACACTTATCGGTTTCAGCAGGCAATCTGATTTTTGTTCAAAAAAAGGAGAACAACATGAAAAAGAATCCTTTTGAAGGATGCGGCATGCTCACCCTGCCCGATTCGAAAGCATGTCTTGTCCGTTCGGTCTTCTCTCTGAAAAGCTTCAAAAAAGCCGAACTTATAATTACCGCGCTCGGATATTTCGAGGCATTTGTAAACGGAGCTCCCCTTTCGGACAGCCGTTTAATGCCGCCGAAGTCGGATTACTGCGAACGGGATTTGTCGAATGCGCTGTATCCGATATATGACAAAATGCATCACCGTATTTACTATTATAAATACGACATTACCCATATGCTGACCGAGGGAGAGAATGTGCTTGCGTCGCACATCGGCGCGGGTTGGTTCGGTCAGGACGAGTGTACAATCGAGGGAATGAAGAAATGGGGCGACAATTGCCTTATGTTCACCCTCACCGTCACTCATACGGACGGCACAAAAGAGATCATAACACACTCCGACACAAAAAACAGACAACGCGGGAGTTATATTACACGAACGAATATTTATTACGGCGAACGTCTTGATGCTTCAAAATATCCTCACGGATGGAAATACATCGACTTTGATGACAGCGGTTGGGCAGATATTGACGAAGCCCCGTTTCCCGACGCGGAATTCACGGTTGCGGACTGCCCGCCGGATAAAGTTACGGAAAAAACCGTGCCGATTCTCATTTACGAAAAAAACGACACAAAAATATACGACCTCGGCGCTACGCTTGCAGGCACGCCCGTTGTTGAATTTCCAAAGGATGCAAACGACGGTGACACGACCTCCGTTTTTTTTGCCGACGTTCTGAACGACGATATGACGCCGGATTTTTCGTTTACGGGCGGCGAGAGAAGAAAGCAGCATGATGAATTTGTTTATTCTCACGACTTTCCGGAAGAATACCGTATTCACTTTACATGGAATGCGGGCAGATTCGTGATTTTACATGGCAGCGCCCGTGTTAAACTGTTTGAAGAGGTTCGCACCGATGTAAAACAGCGCATATTTTTCAAATGCGAAAACGACGTGCTTCAATGGTTCTTCGATGCTTACGTCCGCACACAGGAAGTGAATATTCACGGCTGCATCCCGTCCGACTGTCCTCACCGCGAGCGTCTCGGCTACACGGGCGACGGTCAGCTTTGCTCTGCGGCGGCAATGTTTATTTTTGACTCAAAAGAAATGTACCGCAAGTGGATGCGCGACATAAGGGATTGTCAGAATAAAGAGAACGGGCACGTTCAGCACACTGCGCCTTTCTACGGCGGGGGCGGCGGTCCGGGAGGCTGGGGCGGCGCCGCCGTAATCGTCCCGTGGAATTTTTACAGATTTTTCGGTGAAAAAAGCGAACTGAAGAAAGCCTATCCGTCAATGGTGAAATATCTCCGATACATGTGCGCCCGAAGCGAAGAATATCTTGTAACTCGCGAGGAGGAAAAGGGGTGGTGTCTCGGGGACTGGTGTCCGCCGCACAACAAAGTTATCATTCCCGAAAGCTTTGTAAACACCTTCTATTTTGCGGAATGCGCAAAGCTCACACTGAAAGCCGCCGAGGCTTTGGGGATAACAGAAGATCGCAATGCTCTCGAAAAAATGCTCAACGGCGCAAAAAAGGCTCTGAATGATAAATTTTTTGATCCGTCAACAGGCAGTTTTTGCGGCGGAGTTCAGGGTGCGGACGCTTTTGCGGTTCATCTCGGAATAGGCGATGAACGTACGAAAAAGAACCTTGTCGAAAAATATTCGGTGCTTCGCGAATTTGATACAGGCATTTTCGGGACATATTTCCTGATTGATGCACTTTTTGAACTCAATGAAAACAGCCTCGCACTTGATATTCTTACAAACAAAACGGAAAACTCATTCTGCAACATGATGAAGCACGGCAGCACAAATCTCTGGGAAAACTGGGACGGATGCAACTCACGCTGTCATCCGATGTTCGGTGCGGCTGCGGAATTTGTTGTAAGAAAAATTCTCGGTATTGACGAACGCTTCTTTGACGCAAATTGCGCCTCGCATACGGCACATCCGTCATATCTACCCTCAACCGGCAGCATAACAGCGTTGATCTGCACGTCCGACGGAGAATACCGACTGACGGTGACATACGACGCCGACGGCAGGCAGACCGCAGAGGTCAAAAAGGAGGCACAGCCTTGACAACAACACTGCACCCCTCTCCCCGCTCGGCTGCACCGTTTATTTTCGTTTCAAATAAGATGTAATTCCGTTTCTCAGATCTACATAAAAACAACATTCGGAGGATGAAAAATGCAAGGAAAACTGCACAGAACACTAAGCACTCTGCTCGCGGCGGTTTTATTTTTCGGAATATCCGCAACCGCTTACGCATCAACCGGTAACGGCAATCTGCTGCAGCTCGTAAAAGCGCAGTCTCTGGTTGCGGAAGAAACCGAATTTACTTTATATCCGAAAGATACGGCTATTCTGGATTATAAGCTTATGCCGGAAAACTACGAACCGGAGGGCTTTGACATCACAGTGGAAAACAAAGATGTCGTGTCACAGAGTGACCGCGAAATCACAGCTGTCGGAACGGGGCAATCAAAAATAACGGTAACATGCGACAGCGGTTTTTCGGTTGAATACAAGGTTAATGTTATTCCTCGCCCGCATCTGGAGCTTAATTCGACCGCAACCGCAAAATGCTTTGCCCCCGAGAAAAGAAAAGCGGTCGAGTTTGAAACGGTATCGAACGAAACAGGCAACTACAGCGTTGAAGTTGAAACGGAATATCCGATTGAATGCTTTGTTCGCTCCGTAAACGGTAACAGTACAAGACATTTCGGCAAAACAGCCCCGATTAACGGCAAGGTTTGCATAAACATCGAGCTGACTGCAGCATGCTCATATATTATCGGCATTATTCCCGAAAATGCCCCGCAAGACTATACTGTTACCGTTAAGCTGACAACAGTCGACGATTCTCCCCTTGTACCGGAAACACCTGTTGAATCAATGACATTTACCTTGTGTGAACAAGCGGA
>OMRJ01000171.1 GCA_900313475.1 uncultured Eubacteriales bacterium
TATAATGTCAAGAGATTTTTAAAATAATATACCCGAAAAGGTATATTGCAAGCTAATCGGCTTTGTGTATACCTTATCGGGTATAAAATTTTGTGTTTTATTAAACAAAAAATAGTTCCGCGTTGACAATCTCCTCTGCGCGGCTACGGATGTTGTTCATTCGCCGCACCCATTCCATCTGGTCGGTGGCTTTGAGGTGCTCTGTGACATTTTCTTTTTCAGCCAAGTCGAGCACAAGCTTTTCAAACATTGCTTCTGCCTGTCGGTCAACGTCCTCTATGTAGGCGTTCAGCTCGCCGGTCAGCCACAGGATACTGAACATGGGCTTTTTGTGCTTTCGGATAAATGCGTAGTGCCGCTGACCGAAACGGCCGAATGTGGGTTGCTCGGGAGGCGCGATGTTGGGCAGAAGATAATCGCCGGCCTTTCGGTATGTACCGCCCATGCGTTCAAATAATGTCTCTTTCATTTTCATTGACTCCTTTGTTTTATTTTCCAAGCCGTGACGTGAGATCATCCACAGCTATTTGGAATTTTTCAAGCGGTGTCAATGTTATCAATAACGGGTCGCCCTCTCGAATACGCATTGTGCGCCGAATCTCTTTCGGAATAACAACACGTCCGAGGTCATCAATTCGCCTTACGATTCCTGTTGCTTTCATATATAAAAACTCCTTTTTTGCATTTTATATGCAATGCTATTATTTGCGGAGAATTACATATTATTCAGGGTATTCGGCTGCTGAAGAATTAAATCGGTCGACAAAAAATATTTTATCAGTCTCGACAAAAAAATATATTAAAAAAATGCAAAGAAAAGTTACAAAAAAATTCGGCTGTTTGTGTCGCAGATTCAGTGGTTATTTTTGGCAATATTACCAAAAAGCATGAATGCTTTTTGAGAACAATCACGAATTTTGCGAAAAACGTAAAACAGACTTGATTTTTGATGTAACACATGTTAAGATATGGGTGAAATGGAAGATGAATGAAAATATGGGTTAACAAATTACCGAAAGGAACGAAACACTATGCCTATTCAGAAAAAAATACTTATTGCAGAGGAGAACGGAGAATTTCTCCGAAACATGTTGAATGCGTTCAGAGGCTTTGGCTTTGAATGTATAACTGTCGCAAAAGACGGCGCGGAAGTAATTAACGCAATTGAAAAATTCAGTCCTGATATTGTTGTAATGGAATCATTTATGGCACGGTTTGATGCACTTGCGGTTATGCAGAGAATGCAAGCGATGAAGATGCAAAAAAAGCCATGTTTTACCGTTCTTGTCAATACAATGAACGACTCTCTTGAACAGCAAATGATCTCCTCCGGTGCATCGTACTGCTTCATAAAACCCGTTGACATGAAAAGCTTTACTGAGCGTATAACTCAGCTCGCGGGATATGAGCATAAGGATAAAAACGCTATTATAACACTTCACGCCGCAAATGATATTGATCTTGAAGAAACCGTTTCCGATATAATGCATGAATTAGGCGTTCCCGCGCACATAAAAGGATATCAGTATTTGCGGACTTCTATCATGCTTTCGGTTGATTCTCCTGAAATGATGAGTTCCGTCACACGGGTTCTTTATCCCACAGTCGCAAAAAAATACGGAACAACCTCATCACGCGTTGAACGCGCGATCCGCCATGCAATTGAGGTTGCATGGGATAGGGGCGACATTGATGTTCTTAACTCTTATTTCGGCTATACTATCCAAAATTCACGAGGAAAGCCGACAAATTCGGAATTTATTGCAATGATCTCCGATAGACTTTGTCTGAAACTCAAAAAGATTTCCTGATTCATTTTATTCAATGTTCCCATTCTGACGAAAACGCAGGTAACTTCCCGTCCGCCTGCGTTTTCGTTTTCTGTTGCAAAAAAATGCTGTTTCAAAGCAATAGGTTCTAAAAAAATCCGGCTTGATCATTTCTGTTCTGTTTTTCTGTAAAAGCGCATGCAATTTTAAAACCGTATTTTTTCGATGAGTTACGGTCAATCGGACAAAAAACAAGTTCACAATAAAAAGAAGAACAAAAGGAATACAAATCCGGTGAGTTTTTGCGAAACATTCAGAACAAAAAAAAGCTGAAACCTATGTACTTCCGGTTTTCAGCCTTTTAAAATGGTGAAGACAAGTGGACTTGAACCACCGACCCCCTGCATGTCAAGCAGGTACTCTAACCAACTGAGCTATGCCTTCATATTAATTTGTTAGTGGAGCGGTAAACGGGACTCGAACCCGCAACATTCAGCTTGGGAAGCTGACGCTCTGCCAATTGAACTACTACCGCAAACTGCTCGCATATAATATCATATACAGAGAAAAAAAGCAAGTCTTTTTTTTGTTTTTTTTCATTTTTTTTACACAGCATTTTCATCGCGTTTTTTTACACATCACGCGACCGAAAAGCAGTCGCGTGATGTGCAAATAAATTATTTCTTCATAAGCCCCTCTGCAACACACCATGAGTGGAATGCTTTAAGGCTCTCCATGCGTGCGGCGGAAAGCTTCTGTCCGCCTCTGTTGCGGGGCTGCATACCCTTAACGCCCTGAAGATTGACAAGATATTTTGCGGAGCAGTTAAAACCGGAATCGATAGCACAGTCAAGAAGAATAATCTCTTGAAAGCGCTTTTCGGCAAGAGCCATATCTCCGCTTGTAAACGCATCAAAAAACCTCTGAAAAAACGCGCCGCCGCACGATGTGGGGGTTGCCATGACTCCCCTTGCACCGAGCTTAAATGCCTCAAAGAGGAACGGCATATTAGCCTGAATAATGCAGGAATCGCCTTTGTTTTCAATTTTTGCCTTTATTCCGTCGTATGTGCAGGTTGTATCCTTAATGCCGTATACACCGCACTCATTAACGAGTCTGCCGTAGCACTCGCCGGAAATATTGCATGGCTTCAAGCCGGGGAACTCATACATGAATACGGGAAGCGATGTGTTCTGTTTCAATTCTCCGACATAGTTTATAAGGCGATCGGGATCGTTGCCGAAGCCTTTTGTCGTAAAGACAAGTCCGTCGACACCTGTTTCCTCCATGCGCTTAACTTCATCGACCTGTGCAAACCATGAAGGCTCCATGTTCGCAGTGGCAACTACGGTTGTATTGCCCTTGTGCTTTACTGCGAGAGCGGCAAGCTTTACCCTTTCTTCAAGAGTAAGAGCTGCCATTTCCGATGTGCCGCATACAGCGAAAAGGTGTCCTACGCCCTGCGATACCTGCCAGTCGGCATATTCCTCATATGCGTCATAGTCAACGCTCATGTCCTCATTGAAAGGCGTGAGCATAAGTGAAAAAATACCTGTGTAATCTTCCGTAAGTTTACTCATTACAGTTAAATTGCGGTGAAGTTATCAGAGAATGGTAACTGCGCCGTCCTCCTCAACTTTGATTTTGTCACCCGTTTTAACAGTGGCAAGGAACTCCTCACCGAGGCTGTCGACCGTGGGCATCGGATGATCCGTCCACACATCGGAAAGAATAGCGCCTGCCGCGGCAAGTGAATCAATAGGATGAGCAAACAGGAGACACGCGGGACTTCTGCCCATGGCGGTTGCGCAATAGAGCACCATGCCGCCGGTGGTGGAGCCGATGGTCTGCGGCAGACAGAGAGCCTTGCCTGCCATAGGCTTATTGTAGATATCCGAATTGTTCTGATCTCCGCACTTTGCTTCTTTATCGCCGAACATAAGGCTGTGCTGGAAGCTTGCGAGAGTGTTGAAGCCGTTATGTGATACGAGAGCTTCCGCACTGCATGTGCCGGGAACGACTACGCGGCCTTTGAAAGTTTTCATTACATTACAGCTCCTTTCGTTATGTACTTAAGAATTTCATCGGTCGTATAATAGCGGGATGAAGTATATGTTCTGAGCTTGTTTGAGTTCGTGATTACCGGCTTTTTGCCGCAGAGCGGGTTATTCATATACATGAGCGGGCAAATATAACTCAAAACAACACCTGTCGCCTTAAGACGCGCTGCATATGAAGTTTTGTTGAACTTTTCTATAACGGCGGGAGCGGAAGTAAACACGGTAGGAATTGCAACTTTCGTTCTTCCTTCCGCTTCAAGACCTCTCTCAACATTTTCCGTCCACTCCACAAGCTGATTATAGGTAAGATGCGGACAGCCTACAAAGCAAAGCTTCGGTTTGGCGTCCTTGTCCTTCCAGATAACGGGATAATTATTTTTAACTCTGTCAAGCTCCGCGTCATCGATAACATATGTCTTTGCGCCGTCCGCGATAAGCTTTTCACCGAGTTCGACCGCTTCGGGAGTAATTCCGTCGATATGATAAAGTCCGACAGCGCCGTTTGAAGCGGTAGCCGCGCCGAAGTCTTTGAGATAACCCTTGACACCGTCGTTGAGTTCGGTGCCGAGCCATTTGTCGAGTCCCTTAACATAGGGAACGTCTTCCATGACCTTCATGCCGATAGCGGAGCCGAGTATCTGCGCTTCGGGCTTTTTGGAGGTCCTGACCTCAACTATCCATGTTGCCTTTCTTCCCTCATCCGTAAGCAGACCGAAATAGGGAACGAAACCGACAATCGAGCCGAAAAGCTCAATAATACCTGAATTGCGATTGCAGCGTGCGCCGAGAACGGAGTTTGCATAAACAACCGCGCTTGACTCCGCCCACGAGAGAATCTCACCCTTTGCGGGTGTATTGCCGACTTCGTCAAGATAGCATGCGCATGTGTAAGCACTGTCGCTCACGATGCCGAGCTTTGAGAGCTGTGCATCATAGGTGTCCTGCGCAGTATACATAAATTTTTTGAACACAAGCTTTTCAATGAGGCTTGCGGGGACATTTTTGTCAAGCGGCTTGGGGTCAACCGTAAACTGCTGACCGGAGACGCACTTGTCCTCGATAAGCTTGTCCATAAGATCATAAACAGGCTTCATGACACCGAGTCCGAAGCTGGTAACAAGATGTCCCATTTTGCTTGTTACGGGAACCATCTTCGTTGCACCGAATGTCTCGCCGTACATCACAAGCGTTTTCATTACCTTTGCCATTGTAGCGCCCTTTGAGCCGTCGAGAATCGCCTGCTGTTCGGCTGTAAGCTCCATTTTATAAGGCATGAAATCAATCCTTTCATTTTATATGTCTTGGTAATTGCCGATTTAATTATAACAAATTATACGGCAATTGCAACAGATTTTTTCGGCGAAACGTCAAAAAAACAACGGCATCATGCACAAGTCCGAGTATAAAAAGAAAAAAGGTCTGCGTATCCGCACGTTAAGCGGAGTAACGCCGCCCGAAAGACTATGCCGACGGGCGGCGCGGGTTCAAATCCCGTCAGTTTATCCGACCGCCGAGCCGGAAAAATCAACAACGGAAATATTCAGGTCGACAGCGCCGTTTATCCCCGCAACAGTGCCCGTTTTGGTGTACTGCCACATCTTATAGTTGTAATAAAAAGACGGTGTATCGTAATATTCCGCAAGCCAGAAGCCGATATCCTTAACAAGCGACAGGTCATAGTTAAAATAGCCGGTTTCGCAGTTAAAATATATAAGAGGCGTATACCCCGCCTGTGCAATAACCTCGCAAAATGCCTTTGCGCATGCGGTAACGCTTTCGCTCGACATTCCGTTTGTGCGCGCTTCGTCGTTTCGGACGAACTCCCAGTCAAACGCCACGGGATAATCAATCGGATACTCCTTTATCGCATTCAGAACAAATTCCGCTTCTTCTCTTGCTTCCGTTTCGTTCAGCGCCTGTGAAAAGAAGTATACACCCACTTTCAAGCCGGCTTTTTTCGCGCCCTCGTAGTTTTTGTGAAAATTGGCATCCTCGCCCATTATGCCCTTTGCGCCGTATCCGCGAAAGCCCGCGCGGAGCATAACAAAGTCGATACCGTCGTTTTTAACGGCATCCCAATCAATGTCGCCCTGAAATACCGACACATCAATTCCCGTATATGTCGAAACGGTGCTGTCGCTGTATTTTATTCTGCCGCGTTCGTCGCGCACAAAGCCGTCGGGTGACAGTGCGCTTTTTGCGACATCGGTGTGATTCGGGATAACACGTCCGCTTATGTCCGTTACCTTCGGCTCCGTAGTTTCCTTCTCGCCGCGGTGAAGGCGCGAACCGAACTCAAACGCGGCAAATGCCGCCACCGCACTGACAGCAAAGCATAGTGTAAGAATGATTAATATTTTAACATATTTTTTCATATTGTAAACAACTGTTCTTTTCTTTCGGTTTTAAGCTCGTCAAGATCGTAAGGCGTTGTCTGATATACAAAATAATTCAGCCAGTTACAGTACAGCAGATTAGCATGAGCGCGCCAACGCACAACAGGCTCTTTGTCGGGATCGTTATCGGGATAATAATTGACGGGAAGCTTAATGTCAAGTCCCTTTGCCCTATCGCGCAGATATTCGTCGCGAAGCGTACCGGGATCGTATTCCGAATGTCCCATTATAAACACCTGACGTCCCTTGTCGGTTGTAACCGCATACACCCCGGCGTCGGGCGATGACGCAAGAATGCGCAGCTGCGGAACTTTTTCGATATCCTCACGTCTGCATGACGTGCAGCGTGAATGAGGAACATAAAAAGTATCGTCAAATCCCCTGAAAAGAATTGAGCGCTTATACTCCACAGTGTGTTCAAACACTCCGAACAGCTTTTCGGGCAATTCGTATTTCGGCACACCGTAGTGATAGTATAGCCCCGCCTGAGCCGCCCAACAGATATGAAACGTGCTGTGGACATGAGTTTTGCTCCACTCCATTATCCCGCAAAGCTCATTCCAGTAGTCAACCTCCTCGAATTTAAGCAGCTCGACAGGCGCACCCGTTATCACCATTCCGTCATAATACCGTTCGCGTATGTCGTTAAAAGTTTTGTAAAAAGCAAAAAGATGCTCCTCGGAAATGTGAGACGGCATATGTGAAGCCGTTCTTATAAATTCAAGCTCGATTTGCAGCGGCGTATTGCCGAGAATGCGCGAAAGCTGCGTTTCGGTGGTTATCTTTTTCGGCATGAGATTGAGGACGAGTATTTTCAAAGGACGGATATCCTGCGTTATCGCCCGTGTCTCGGTCATAACGAAAATATTTTCATCGTTGAGTGTCTTAACTGCGGGCAGCTCGTTCGGAATTTTAATGGGCATCCGGCACGCTCCTTTCTTGTTAGATATTATTTAAAGCGTTTGCAATGTCGGAGATAAGGTCGTCGACACTCTCGATACCGCACGAAAGACGGACGAGGTCGGGACTTACTCCCGACGCTTCAAGCTCTGCGTCGCTGAGCTGTCGGTGAGTGGTGCTAGCGGGATGAAGGCAGCACGAACGGGCGTCGGCGACATGCGTTTCAATTGCGATAAGGCGAAGTCCGCACATAAACGCTTCCGCAGCCTTTCTGCCGCCCTTCACGCCGAAGCTGACAACGCCGCAGGTACCGTCGGGCATGTATTTTTCGGCAAGCGAATAATATTTATCTGTTTCAAGTCCCGGATACCTCACCCACGCAATCTTGTCGTTTGCTTCAAGGAATTTTGCAACGCGCAAGGCGTTTTCCGTATGACGGGCAATGCGCAAATGCAGACTTTCAAGTCCGAGATTCAACAGAAATGCACTCTGCGGGGACGGCGTGGAACCGAGATCACGCATGAGCTGTGCGCAGCACTTTGTTATATATGCGCCGCCCTGACCGAATTTTTCGGCGTATGTAATGCCGTGATAGCTCTCATCGGGAGTGCAGAGTCCCGGATATTTGTCGGCATGAGCCATCCAGTCAAAATTGCCCGAATCGACAATGCAGCCGCCGACCGCCGCGCCGTGGCCGTCCATATACTTTGTGGTGGAATGTGTGACAATATCAGCACCCCATTTGAACGGATTGCAGTGCACCGGCGTCGGGAATGTGTTATCGACAATGAGCGGAACGCCGTGCGCATGCGCCGCAGACGCAAATTTTTCGATATCAAGCACCTTGAGCGACGGATTCGCAAGCGTTTCACCGAAAACAAGCCTCGTGTTTGCTCTGAACGCGCCGTTAAGTTCATCTTCGGTGCAGTCGGGGTCGACAAAAGTAACGTCGATACCCATTTTTTTCATCGTAACCGAAAAAAGATTGTATGTGCCGCCGTAAACAGCGGATGACGAGACGATATGTCCACCGCACTCGCAAATATTGAATGCGGCAAAAAAATTTGCAGCCATACCCGATGATAAAAGTATTGCAGCCGTTCCGCCCTCCGTTTCGCATATCTTTGCTGCCACGGAATCACAGGTTGGGTTTGCAAGACGCGAATAGAAATAACCTGACGCTTCCAAATCAAACAGCTTTCCCATGTCTTCGCCGGTGTCATATTTGAATGTGGTGCTTTGATAAACCGGAAGCTGACGCGGTTCGCCGTTTTTCGGCGTATATCCTCCCTGAACGCATTTAGTCTCTATGTTTGACATCATATCACAACCTTTTTTCAGTTCTTTCCTACATGGTAACATTTCAATTCGCCGCAGTCAACAAAAAATGGATATACATATATTATTTTAATGATAGGCCGTAGCGCACATTTTTTTTCGCGCCGAATACGGTGTTTTGCCCGTCATACACGGCATCCGAAACACCTTCAACATTATATTCTCCAGCGAGCTTTATAATTGTGTCGTACTCAGCCGTCACGGCAGCAGAAGAAAGAACTCCTCCGTTCCAAGAGGCGTCGACGGAAATACCGCCGCGCGCACGAAGTCCCTTAAATGAACCGTCCTTCCATTCGGAGGGCAGCGCGGGCAGGATATCAAGCGCAGCTGCGTCTTCATGCAGTCGGCTTTGCAGCAGCATTTCGCACACACCCGAAACCGCTCCGAAATTCCCGTCTATCTGAAAAGGCGGATGTGCGTCAAACAGATTGCGATACACTCCCCCGCCGTGAAAACCGACCGGTTTGAAGCCGTCGCGGACAGGCGTCAAAAGGCGCTTCATGAGCTTGAGCGCCCTGTCGCCGTCTTTGAGACGCGCCCAAAAATTTATTTTCCATGCAAGGCTCCATCCCGTTCCGTCGTCACCGCGCATTTCAAGTGACTTACGGCATGCTTCTGCCAGAAGCGGCGTGTCCGTTACACTTATCGAGCTGCCGGGATGAAGTCCGTAAAGATGCGACACATGGCGGTGATTCGGCTCGGGGGCGTTCATGTCCCAGTCCCCCTGCCACTCGCACAGCTGTCCCGCCTTGCCTATTTTAAGGGGAGCAAGCCGCGACAGAGCGTCGCGCACTCTCTCACGGAGTTCTTCGTCAACACCGAGCTTTTCGGAAATAAATATCATATCATTGAAATTGTCACGAAGCATTTCGATATCCATTGCAGAGCCTTTGCACACCCAACCGACCTTGCCGCCGTCGGTTCTGAACCTGTTTTCGGGCGAGGTGGACGGATTTGTGAGCAGAGTACCGTCTTTTTCTTCATACAGCATTTCAAGATTGAAAATGCAGTTGTCTTTTATCACAGGATAAA